>JACOTV010000103.1:2176-2712 GCA_016178125.1 Candidatus Microgenomates bacterium
GAGATAGCCCATGGGGTAGATACCTTCATGATGAGCGATTCTTCGGTGAGGCACATGGCTCTTTTGGACTGGCAGAATGCGCTTACGGTAGCGATTGTTGCGATAAGCGTGATGATTGCGTGGCGTATGCGTAGGCATCACCCGATCGTTACCTTTTGTATCGGGTGGTTCTACGTGGCGATGATCCCGGTACTGAATATACTGCCCAGTCACTCGTTATTCGCCGAACGATATGTATTCTATGCTTCGTTCGGTTTTGCGTTGCTTTCGGCCTGGCTTATTACACGGCTCAAGCCTTCTTATGCTGCGCCTCTTGCTACCGGGCTCATCCTCATTTACGTGGTAGGGACTATCTATCGTAATACCGAGTGGCAAAATCCTATGACGCTTTGGTCTGAGGTACGAAGAAGCGCTCCGCATTCACCCGTCGGGTGGAACGGCGTCGGCCTTGAGCTCGAGAATCAGGGCAATCACGAACAGGCTATGAAGTATTTTCAAAAAGCCATATCGCTCAACAAGACCTACCCCAACGCACA
>JACOTV010000113.1 GCA_016178125.1 Candidatus Microgenomates bacterium
AACAAGTACATGGTAGGTCGTCAGAATGTCTTTGAAGAAATGGCCGAACTTTTTACTCAACTCGATCGCTTTTGTCGGACCTTCTTCCTCGCGCTTTTCAAACGCCAATACAAGATGGATCTTTTTGTAAGGATAGTCAGACTCGGTTATACGCTGAATCGTAGACTCGAGTTTGTGAAGTGGCTCCTTATAGTTTGGAATAATAATGAAATGCTCGATTTCAGCTGATTTTTTCAACTGCTTCAGTTTTTTCTTAAAAGGTACATGTTGGTAAAACAAAATCGATTTGTAAGAAAGTACCGCATAATACATGGTCGTTGCGGATTTATAAAAAAAGTAGATATTAAACGAAAGGATAAAATAAGCAACAAGAGCGGGATGAAAGGGCGAAAGCCATATGGGAAGCGTAATCATGAGCCACGCCATGACGGGAATCGTGATCTCAAAAAGCCGCTCCAAAAGGTGTGATTTAGAGAAGCGCTGGGTCATGCGAGTATTATACATTAATGCGTAGTATTCGTTTAATTTCGGCGACGATCAAACGGTCGAGTTCTATAACAGGGTAGTTTTTGACTATCGCGGTGTCGGCTTCGTGGTGTGTGATGATTACGACATTGTCTGGAGAAATAGAAGTCAACTGTTGCGTCGCGACAATGTCCTCGATATGGTACCCCACCTTGAGTGAATCGTTCCCCGAAGTGGGTGCATGCATATGCTTAATCTTTACTCCTTGGGACGTTAGGTTGTGTATTTTTTCGATAAATCTGCTTCCATGCATTTGTACGTGCGCTGGATCGCTTACAAAGGCGAGCGGCAAATCATGTTTGTTGTAGAGCGGAGTACTTATGGTCATAAGGGCCAGATTAGTCGGATCGATGATATGAATTTTTGCATGATCGGGGCGTGATTTATTCATTTCGGCAACTTCCTGTCTCAGTGTTACGGTTTCTAAAATGCTACTTTTTTCCTCGGAAAACAGAAACACCGAGTGGTTCATAAGTTCATCGGCAATCACGATTATGGGGATAAGCGGCTTTTGTTTGCTTTCCAAGTACTGATCAATCATGCTGACGCGTTCAATAAATCCGGCGAGCCCTATATGGAAGAGGTCATTATCTGAAGGGTCAGGCAAGAACATGTGATCATCGGCCTGGGGGAAAAAGACGAATCCATACGCATTCTCCATATGTCCACGCTCGAAAGCCTCAAAAAACATGCCCTTATTTATGTTGTTGTCGGGAAGACGAATCCATAGCTGCGCGCTCGACGGGTTCTTATCGGTTTCACAAAAGGCGAGCGCGCGGGTTCCCCATCCTAAGGACTCGCCAACGGTGTTTTCAAAAATGCTCTCATCGTTTATATAGTGGGTCGCAACAAATGGTTCCTTTGTGATAACCGGCAACATGCCTTGCTCACGGGCCTCTTCAAAGTCATTTAAGAGGCTGCTTAGTTGTCCGCGTAAATTCTGTCGTGCTATGCGTTGTTGGAGGACATTAAAAATAATACCAACGAGGCCGCCGAACACGAGTGCTGTTTCAATTGCTTTGATACCCGCGATAAGGAGTGCTTTAACGGTTGGATGCGAAATAGTGGTAACTGGTGCAGAAAGGCCGCTCGTAATAGTATCGAGGAAATAGGCAAACCAATGAGGTACCGGGGTGTTCAGCGACGACTGTTCTAGAATGAGCCTGATGAACGCGAGGATGAGTGCAAGAACGATCCCTACGGTGATAGCTCGTTCCTGATATTGCCTGCCGTTGTCAGCGAGTGTCCGCGCGTATCTGAGCTTTTTGAGGGTTTCGTAATCTCCGATGTGTACCCCTTTTTGAAGCGCTTCTTCGTAGGTGCGTATGGTATCTGAAAGTGCAGACGAAGGATTCTTCATCTAGTCAGTATAGATGATTATTGCCACGCTTCGCAGATCATTTTGAAAGGGCAGAAGCCGCATTGGGGCCCGACCGTTGGCGGATACGAAGAGTTGGCCATTTTGGCGGTTGTTGCCATAATGCGTTCTTTCGTTTTTATTATGTCCTCTTGCGTTTTCTTCATTGAAATCTTCGAATTGTCTTGTAGGTAGTAGAACGTGAGCGTCACGTCGGCGGCCGCCTTGTTATACAGGCTTTTCTCGGCGGCCGCCATCAGGTAGGTCGCAAGCTGTATGCTGTCTTTCAGTTCTTTTTCGTCGGGTTTTTTGCCTGTCTTATAATCGATAATTTCGATACTGCCGTCGGGATTTTGGTCAACGCGATCGATTTTTCCGGATACAAATACCTTGTCCGAAATTTTCAATCTGAATAATTTTTCAAGGTCGATGACCGTAATATTGGGGGTGTGATACTCGTTGAAAAAGGCAGTAAGCATCTCTTCGCCGACTTTTTTCATACGCTTTTCATGCGATTGCGAAGCATAACCTAAGGGGATCCATGCACGGTTGAATTGCTCAAGTAGCTCTGGAAGCCCGATGGTGCGGTCCACTTTATACATTTGGTAAAAAATCTGAAGCGCGTTATGGACACTTGATCCGTACGACGCTGCACCGTTTGCTGGTGCCGGGATTTTGAGAATATACTGGTACTTGTACTGCAATGCACATCGCTCAAACGTGTCCATCTGGCTGTAAGACACATACATGGGGCGGTTGATCGGCAGAAGAGTCTCGCTTTTTGAAGATGTCTCTTCATCAATTGGTTTAAAGTCAAAAATAGATAATTGCTGTTTTTCCTCGACTTTTATATTGAGCTGTTTTTCTACGAGTTCGTCACCCAATGCTTCATATACGAAAGGCGACACCTTCTTGATTCGTTTGCCTTCTCCGTAATAGCGCGATGTTGAAAGGAATAGATTGTCCTTAGCGCGCGTCATCGCGACGTAGAACAGACGTCGTTCCTCTTCGATATGATAATCTCCTTGGGGAAGGACCTCTTTAATAAGCTCCGCGGGAATAGGAATAACCTCGCGGCGTGCACGGGTGGGGAACCGATCGGTCGAAAGGTTCACCAAGAATACTACCGGGAATTCGAGCCCTTTTGATCCGTGAACGGTAAGAATATTGACGGCATTGTATTCGGGCTCATCGAGGTCGGCGGTCGCAGGCGACTCGCCGAGCTCCATGCTGAGTGCTATGTAATCGGCGAACGAGTGGAGCGAGGCGTCTTCGTGGGTTGATTCAAACGCTTTGATTTTGTCAAAAAACTTAGAAATAAGCAGAGCTGCGCGTTCTTCCTTTTCGTTGGTTATGGTGCCGAGGGTGAGTAAATACCCCGAATCCTCGAGAAAGGTGTACAAAATCTGCCCGGCGTTAAGCCGACGGATGTCTTTTGTTGCCTTCTGGATGATGGTGAAAATCTTGTAAAGCTTTTGACGCGTGTCTTCGCGCAGGTATGGGAGGTGTGGTCGATAAATGTCGAATTCGGTGACGGGCGCGCCGCCAGTTGATAGATATACTACTATCTCAGCGGCGCGCAACAAGGTGGTCGCGGTCTTTTTCGAGAATGCGAGTAAATAGGAAATGTCCTGAGGGTGGACAGCAAAAATCTTCATTGACAAGACGCGATAAAACGAAACAGAGTCTTCGGGGTTGGCGACGACATTGAGGTAGGCTATGAGATCTTTGATCTCGGGCTGTTTGTACAATGAACCCGGCCCATGAAAATGGTAGGGTATACCGTTTCGTGTGAGTGCGCTCATGAATGGATCGGCATGATTGTTCGCGCGCACCAATATCGCAAAGTCGCTATATTCGCGGTCTTTTGAAAGTAACTTAATGTGTTCTGCAACGCGTTCTGACTATTCGTCTACACGGTTTGAGACAAAGAAGTCTACGATGGCGTTAGTAGCCTTTTTTGCAGATGAGGGTTTTTTTTTGGCTGTTCCCGTGGGTCCTTCTACGTCCATCGCCGGCTCCATGTTACGCGATGCCACTAGCTTTTTAGAAATCCCCAGTTGTGCTTCAAGAGTATCTGGATCGTTAAACTTGATAAGGCGATATGCATGGTCGAGAATGGCCTGGTCGGACCGATAGTTGGTCAAAAGCGATACGTTTTTGGCTGTCGGGAAGTCTTTCATGAAGGTCAGGATATTCGAAACCGAAGCACCTCGGAATTTATAGATGGCCTGTGAATCGTCGCCAACCACCGTAAGTTTTGGGTTTGATTCGGGTGGCGCCAATAGTTTAACCATCGCATACTGCGCAATATTCGTATCCTGAAATTCGTCGACCAGAATGTATTTGAACTGCTTACGGTATTGATTTAATATATTCGGCCGTTTTCGAAATAAAACAAGAAGATAATGGATAAGATCGCCGTAGTCGAAAACGGCCTCTTTTACCTTGATCTCCTGATATACCTTATATACATGCGCCAACTCGCGGCGTTTTTGGAGTTCTTCGGGTTCTACGTCGTCTGCCCCTGCCTGATCGACCCACTTTTGATAGTCTTCGGGGGTAACATCTTCGTCACGCAATCGCGAAATGTGCTGTAGCAGAGAGCTTAAGAACTTATTTGGATTCCCCAGTGGGCGAAAGTATTTGAGGTCAAACATAAAAAGCCGTTCGCGAAGAAACGAAATCGTCTCGGCCTCGGTCATCAGTCGATACCCCGGCGACAATCCTATGTGACTGATGTCTGTGCGCAAAATGGTATCGGCAAACGAATGAAATGTAGATATCCATGTCTGGGTATATCCGTAGGGGAGCCGCTCGTCGACGCGGGTTTCCATTTCTTGCGCGGCCTTTTCGGTAAAGGTAAGCGCGAGAATTTCTTCAGGTTTAGCGAGGTTTTGGTTAATGAGATGATGGACTTTTTCGACGAGGGTGGTGGTTTTACCGGTACCGGCACCGGCTATAATCAGGAGCGGACCGTCGTTGTATTTAACTGCTTCAAGTTGTTGGGGATTCATAACGAAAGAAAAAATTATTTAGCATTTCATTGTAGCATGTTTTTGCGTGAGACAGTGAACAATCGTTCATCTGGAGTGTTATAGGATTGACACTAGCAAAATAGTTGCCTATCATGAATGCATGAAGACGAAAGTCACCATGGTAATGCTGCTTCTTTTTATTCTTGCCTCAGTCCGTGTGAGTGCCATTGAGACCCACATGGAGGTTCATCAAGAAATCAGGCAGAATACTACGCAAAACTTCAAATATGAAAATAGACAAAACGTGGTCAATAGTATCAAGAACGACGACGGTTCGTCCGAAGTTCGCATACAAATCACCGGGACCACTGGTGAGCATGAGACAACTATAGACACAGAGTCCATCGGAGCCCGCCTAAGACAGCGCATCAGAAGCAGTCTCACTGAGGAATTTGCGTCACGCGAGGCGAAGCTGCACGACAAGATAGAACAAATGCAAGAGGTCTTTAAAAAGGAACGCGAGCAATTCAGAGAAAAACTCCAAACGTTTAAAGACGAAAAGAAGAAAACCATTGCAGAGAACCTCGATTCAAAACTTTCACAGGTTAACACCAACCGGACCCAAAAGTTGACCGATGCGCTTTCGCGCTTGACCAGTATCCTCGAGACGCTTCAGATAAAGATAGACACAGCAAAAACCGCAGGCCAAGACACAACCGCTGCACAAGCCGCAATCGATAAAGCAAAAACGGCTATAACTGATGCACAGACTGCTGTTGCAACACAAGCCGCGAAGAATTACACGGCAACCGTGACCGATGAGTCTGCGCTCAAAAACTCGATGGGAGAAGCGGCAAAATCGTTACAGTCCGACCTTAGGACCGCCGAAACTGCCGTTCAAACTGCTCGCAAATCAGTTGTCGAAGCCGCACGCACCGTTTACCAATTGAAGATCACCAAGAATGAATCCTCCTCAACCTCCTCAGCCGCCATCTAATAAACCAGCTCCCACGGCCCCGAATCCGCCGCCTATCGCTCCTCAAGCACCCGTTGCGACTGTGCCATCGTCCATGCCTCCGGCTCCACCAGCTCCCACGCAGTCTGCTTCTTCAAAGAATAAAATCCCTCTTCTTATGGTGGCTCTCTTGTTCGTTTTGCTCATAATCGGTGGTATCGCTGCATTCGCCCTTCGGCCTATGAAGAAAGAACCGACGGTTGTTCCAACGGCTATGCCCTCAGAGGTACCGACGACCCAGCCACTACCCACCACTGAACCCACCAAAACTCCCGAGGAAAAACAAATCGATCAGATCGACACCGGCTCATCTTCTGCAGAGTTTAAAGACATTCAAGAAAACGTCAACAAACTCTGACCGTCAGTCATCACATTGCAACCGCCACTCCTAGCTTGTCTATTGGCGCAAATAGCGAGAAAGAAGTGGCTTTCCTCTAGAATGTAACTAAAAGTAGTTGACTTTATCGCGTAATTTTTGGTATTATATGTTTCAACTGCTTATTTTGCGCAGTAATCATTTTTATTTATTAATTAATACTTATATACATATATGGCAGATGCATTCGTCCGTAACAAGCCACATTTGAACATCGGTACCATAGGTCACGTCGATCATGGTAAAACCACCACCACTTCAGCAATTCACACCATCCTCGCAAAGAAAGGTCTTGCGAAAGCGATGAAATATGAAGAAATCGATAAGGCACCCGAGGAAAAAGCTCGTGGAGTCACGATTAACATTCATCATTCTGAATACGAGACCCTAAAGCGACATTACGCTCACATCGACGCCCCAGGTCATGCAGATTACATCAAGAACATGATCACCGGAGCCGCTCAGATGGATGGAGCAATCCTCGTAGTCTCAGCGCCCGATGGTCCGATGCCTCAGACCCGAGAACATATTCTCTTGGCAAAGCAGGTTAACGTTCCCGCAATCGTCGTATACCTTAACAAATGCGACATGGTCGATGATCCCGAAATCTTGGATCTCGTCGAAATGGAAGTCCGTGACCTTCTCAAGAAATACAATTACCCAGGCGACGAAGTGCCGGTCATCAAAGGCTCGTCACTTAAGGCCCTCGAAGGCGACGAGAAATACGTCAAAGCCATAGAAGACCTTATGCAGGCAGTCGATGATTATGTTCCAGATCCCGTACGTGACATCGATAAACCGTTCCTTATGCCGGTTGAAGACGTCTTCACCATTCAAGGACGCGGTACGGTCGTAACCGGTCGCGTAGAGCGCGGCGTTCTTAAAGTGAACGAAGAAATCGAAATTGTCGGCTTGGCACACGGTGGTAAAAAGACCGTAGTCACCGGAATCGAGATGTTCCGCAAGTCTCTAGACGAAGCTCGCGCAGGCGACAACACCGGCCTCTTGCTCCGCGGCATCGAAAAAACCGATGTACAGCGTGGTCAAGTCGTAGCAAAACCTGGTTCTGTCAAGCCTCACACCGAGTTTGAAGCAGAAATCTATGTCCTGACCAAAGAAGAAGGCGGACGTCACAGCCCGTTCTTCAAAGGATACCGTCCCCAGTTCTACATTCGTACAACCGATGTAACCGGTGAGGTAACCCTTCCAGAAGGCGTAGAAATGGTCATGCCAGGCGATAGCATCAAGATCAGCGCTAAGCTTATCTATCCCGTCGCTATGGAAGACGGCCTGAAGTTCGCAATCCGTGAAGGCGGTCACACCGTCGGCGCAGGAGTCGTAACCAAGGTAATTAAATAAGAACCTATTAGTCTGTCAGTTGATAAGTTGCGAACGGGGTGCTATAATCATCCCGTTCGCAACTTGAGTTTAGCACTTTTACACCTATGCCAAAAGGCCGCATCAGAATCAAATTAAAAGCTTACGATCACCGACTCATCGATGACACGTGCCAGAAAATCGTTGATACCGCTATTAAAACCGGTGCGTCTGTCATAGGTCCCGTTCCTCTGCCTACCCGTAAAGAAGTCTATGTCGTCAACAAGTCTCCGTTCGTCGATAAAGACGCGCGTGAACACTTTGGGCTGAAAATCCACAAACGATTGTTGGACATCCAAAATCCTACTAACCAGACCATCGACTCACTCATGCACCTAGAGCTCCCCGCAGGAGTCGAAGTAGAAGTGAAGATGTAATTTCTCCTGTTCCCGTCGAGTACAACGAGTGTATTTCCTGTATAATCGTTTTTGATTATGGGATATCGCAAGAAAAAGCCTTACGGAACAATAGTCCTCATTATCACTCTTCTCGCGTTCCTCTTTGTTCTGGGTTCTGATATCGTGAAGAAGGACAATCCACTGCCGCTCAAATCGACATCAAAATTCAGTGAGAAAAAGATCTCGAGCGATACGATTGAATATACGAACGAGGATCCGAACGTCGCGATACAATATCCCACTCGCTGGCGCGGTAACACACTCGATATAACTTCTGAGCCCCACAGCATCGTAAATCTTCCCGGCTTTGCCCTGAAGCTGAGTGATTATTATGTAAGTGTAAGTAGAATTACTGGGTATAAACTGCAAATAAATCCATCAGTTCAGGAATATTGTATCTATGACACAGAAACGCAGTCTTGGAATGTTCAGGAGGGAAATTACCATTACGGAAGCAGTGACTGTGCCTTAAGAAAGGTGTCCGTAGACAATAAGATGTTTTATCAGGCGAATACCGATAACGAAGTTTCGCGTAAGTTTGAATACTTAGCCCCGATCTTACGAGGTCGGTATATGATTTCAATTAGTTCAGGATATAAAAATGGTGCTGGCGCGGGGACAGCCAGAAACCAAACAGATAAGACGTCTAAAGACCTTCAGATAGATTTAGATACGTTTGTATCACACTTCATTACGTATAACCCCAGCCTCTTTAAGTAGCGTCTTAAGATAAAGATGCTCGTGGCATTCTTCAGCAAATTCTTACGCACTTCTTATATTCGCCTTGACCGTGCCCGCTGAATAGATTATAATAACCAGTGATGTTGTTTTCCTTAAACGGAAAAACATAAGCAACTTCTCAGATAGGGTAACGGGATGGCCCCGATCTGGGGCTTTTTTATTTGTCTCAAAAAAAAGATGAAGGGGTTCATACTCGGCGCCAAGCAGGATCAGTCACAAACATTTAGCCAAAACGGTGAACGTATTCCTGTAACTCGTATTTCTACTGCTCCCTGCTACGTCGTAGGCATTCATGAAACCGCAACTCGTGGATATAATGCTGTTAAACTTGGCTTCGGAACCGGTCATAACATGGGCAAACCGGCCAAAGGTGAGCTTAAGAAAGCGGGGATCACGGCCCCGCTTCGTTTTTTGCGCGAATTCCGTGTGAGTGCCGACGCGATCACCGAAGAGAATGGCAAGAAGGCATTAGTTATCGGTGAAACAAAAGTATTTATCGGCGAAGAAGTGAAACCCTCTATAGTATTTAAGGCAGGCGACAAAATCGATGTCACCGGTACTTCAAAAGGAAAAGGATTCCAAGGAGTGGTCAGACGTCATGGATTTAGCGGAGGTCCCAAAACCCACGGTCAATCAGACCGTTGGCGTGCACCTGGTTCAATCGGAGCAGGCACCACTCCCGGACGCATTCTTAAAGGAAAGCGCATGGCAGGCCGTATGGGCGGAGACCGTATAACCGTTAAAGGGCTCGAAGTCGTTGAGGTAAAAGACACAGAAATGACCGTTAAAGGTTTAGTTCCGGGGTACCGCACCGGACTTTTGCGAATCGTCGCAGAATAACTATGGCAACCGCAGCAGCACCCAAGAAAACACCAGTAAAATCCTCAGCCCCTAAAAAGGTGGCTGCTCCTACAAAAGCCCCACAGTCGGGTCTCTCGCTGAGTGTATTTGATATCACAGGAAAAGCAGCAGGCAGCGTTGACCTTCCCAAAGAAATCTTCGATATTGAAGCAAGCCCTCGATTAATCGCCCATTATGTAAAGGTATACAATACAAACCAACGTCAGGGAACGGTTTCTACAAAGACCCGCGCAATGGTTCAGTCATCAACCCGCACAATCTATCGCCAAAAAGGTACCGGCCGTGCACGTCACGGTGCAAAAAGCGCCCCTATCTTTGTCGGTGGAGGCGTCGCGTTTGGTCCACAACCCCGTGAATATCATGCTTCAATCAATAAAAAACAGCGCCGAAGAGCGTTATTTGCCGCACTGACCATCGCCTTTAAGAACAACCAGTTGAGCGGTCTGAGCGATTCAGCGCTCGCCGGTGAGCCCAAAACTGCCCGCGTCGCCGGGTTTCTTAAGAGCCGTGATTTAACCGGTAAAAAAACCCTCCTTGTTCTTCCCAAAATCGAAAAAAATGCAATTGTTATGTCAAGTCGCAACATTCAGTCAATCGAAGTAACCGACGCACAGTCACTCAACGCATATGTCGTCTTAAGCGCCCGTGCTATCGTGTTTGCCGAATCAGCAGTCGACATATTAAAAAACCATTTCCTGAAAACGAATGAAAATTAACAGCGTAGGTC
This sequence comes from Candidatus Microgenomates bacterium, assembly GCA_016178125.1. GTDB lineage: Bacteria > Patescibacteriota > Microgenomatia > UBA1406 > GWC2-37-13 > JACOTV01. Next base: position 10,356 of record JACOTV010000113.1, read on the forward strand.
GTCGCATGACTCCCAAAGCATTAGCTGACCGCAAAATTGCATATGTAACATTAAAAGAGGGAAAGATTGATTTGTTTCCCAGCGCATAATCCATGAGAAAGTCACAACTGTTTATATCAACCAGCAAGCCAGAAAAATCTTTAACCGAGATTCTCAAAAAACACTCGGGACGTGATTCTTCGGGTCATATTAGTGTGCGTCATCAGGGTGGCCGCCAGAAACGGTACTATCGTATGATCGACTTTAAGCGCAATAAACGTGACGCCGAAGCAGTTGTGCAGACCATCGAATATGATCCAAACAGAAATGTATATATTTCACTCGTTCAGTATGCGGACGGTGAAAAACGCTATATACTGCATCCTAAGGATATAAAAGTCGGGGACAAAGTCACCGCGGGAGAAAAAGCAGAAATCAAAGCAGGAAACGCATTGCCTCTTAAGAATATTCCAATCGGAATAGAAGTGCATAATGTAGAGATGCGCCCTGGCCAAGGTGGTAAAATAGTCCGTGGCGCCGGAAACGTAGCGATAATCATCGCCCGCGACGATGCATTCGTGCATCTCAAACTTCCATCGGGTGAAGTTAAAAAGTTCCCTTTCGAGTGTTATGCCACAATCGGTGCACTCGGGAATTCTGAGTTTAGATTCAAGATAATTGGAAAAGCAGGTACAAAACGCCACATGGGTATTCGTCCTACCGTTCGCGGTACCGCCCAGAACCCACGCAGTCATCCCCACGGAGGTGGAGAAGGCCGTTCAGGTGAGGGTATGCATTCGAAGACCCCATGGGGTAAGCCGGCTCGTGGTAAGCGTACTCGTGCACGCTATCGATACACCAGCTCGTTAACCGTTAAGCCACGCAAATAATAATGGAAGCATCAGCATATATAAAAAACGTCGCGATTTCGCCTAAAAAGGTACGATTTCTCTTAAAAGACGTAAAGCGCATGCAGCCTGCACAGGCATTGCATCATTTGCGCTATACTAATAAAGAGCCAGCTCGTCATTTGTATAAAGCGATCCAGTCGGCGCTCTCAAATGCTAAGCTCACGTTGAATACTAGCGAAGATTTGCTACAATTTAAGGTTTTGACTGTTGAAGAGGGCCGGAAACTGAAACGCTTCCGTGCAGGTGGACGTGGAATGGCCAAGCCATACGTTCATAAATACTCACACATCAAAGTGGTAATAACCGCTCGTGATGCAGGAGCTGCAAAAGCCACGCCAGCCAAGAGCATAGTCAAAACGACAGACCAATCGAAAGAAAAAACAGAAACCGAAGAAACGAAAAAAGAACAGGCCCGGCCAAAAGTGGCAGCCCCGCGTGAGACACGCATGACCGGACAGCGCGTTGCAGTTAAGCAACGAACGGTCACCAGACAGAAGAAAGGCTAATATATGGGACAAAAAGTAAATCCGAAAGGACTCAGAATCGGCGTACTCTATAATTGGAGCTCGCGATGGTTCTTCTCAAAGAAAAAAACATACCGTGATAATCTTGTTCTTGATATCAAGATCCGCGAAAAACTGATGGACAAGTTTAAGTACGCATCAGTTACCGATATCCAGATCGAGCGCGCAATCAACCGCATAACGATCATTATCTACTCAGTCAAGCCGGGTATGATCATCGGTCGCGGTGGTAAGGGTCTTGAAGACGTAAAGAACGAAGTCGTGAAGTTTATGCCTATAGAAAAGAGAAAAGATAAAGAGTCAAAAATTGATTTGCGCATTGAGCCGGTCAAAAAGCCGTATCTCAGCGCATATTTCGTCGGCCAACAAGTCGCCGAAAAACTCGCTAAGAGTTTTCCCCATAGAAGCACCGTACATAACACTATGAACCGTGTAATGGAATCTGGGGCAAAAGGAGTCAAAATTCAGCTCGGTGGACGTATCGCAGGAGCCGAAATTTCGCGTCGTGAAA
>JACOTV010000114.1 GCA_016178125.1 Candidatus Microgenomates bacterium
ACGGCTTTCTTCATGGCCTCGGGGGTCGGGCTGGTGCCTGGCGCTCCGGTGGTCACGGCTGCTCCTGAAGGTGCTGGGGTGGTCCCTGCTTGCTTCTGGATGTTAATCGGAGCAACTTCGATGATCTTATTCGCTTTTTCACGGAATAAGATAGCTTTTTTAGCTTTTATATACAGAATGACTTTGTCACCGTTTTCAGCTTTGGCAAAGAACGGTTGTTCTTTAAGCTTGTTACGATCGGTAACGGTTGCGATGGTTGGGGTCTCGTCCTTGGGAAGAACCATAAGCTGTCCCAATTTTGCAACGGTGCTTTCGACTTCTTGACGTGCCGCCTGCTGAGGATTTTTCAGCAGCTTAGCAGTCACTTGGTACTTGTTATAGAAATAATAAGAAGGGATCAAGGCGAGTACTGCGCCAATGAGTAAACCTATGATAATGTTTCCTTCCTGAAGGGTTGAGCGTTTATTTGAATCGTTCATAATAGACAAGTCTAGCGAGTTAAGAAAAGTTTGTCAACCACGAAAAACACCTGCTTTTGAAAATAGAAGAGGCAGACTATCCCAACAACCAAAAAGGGGCCAAAAGCGATCTTGTTTTTCATTTTTGTTCGCCGTGATGCAAGCAAACCCACCCCAACGATCGCCCCCGTTAAAAATGCAATATACAAAGCAAGTCCACCTCGGTATACCCCCAAAAGAACTCCTATTCCAAACGCCAACTTCACGTCACCAAAGCCCATCCCCCGCCCCCGAGTCAGCAAAAAGAGGATTAAAATGGGGAGCATAACGAGAATTCCCTCGCCTAAACGTAACAAAATCCCCGTGAGTGTTGCGCCACTAAACAAGATCATCAGCATCGCGATACCTACAAGCGCAACCTGCATCTCGTCGGGAATGATCTGATAGCGCAAATCGGCGACCAGGATGACCAAGAGCACCGACGAAAGCGCAATACTGAATATCCTCAGTATCGGCAACGTAAAGGGGCTGTAATACCAACTAAGAACAAACACAACACCGGTCACCAGCTCGACAAGCGGATATTGGACCGAAAGCTTTTTATGACAATAGCGACATTTCCCTTTCAGCAATACATACGAAATCACCGGTATAAGATCGTTCCAACGGAGGGTTTTTTTACAATAATCGCAGTGGGAACGGCCGCCGATAGTTTGTTCCATTGACAGACGATCAGCCAAGACATTCAGAAACGAGCCAAAGGCAAGACCGTACACGAACAGAATGAATACGAATGGGCTATCTATCATGTTTCAATGGTAAAAGGGTAAATGAAATATGAAAAATTAGAAAGCGAGATCGTGTTCAGTGAAGTCGCTTTTTTTGTACGGGCCAATAATCGAAAGGTTAAGGAGCTCTTGTTTGAAGATGTCTTGCGCAACCGCCACCACTTGTTCGGCGGTTACCGCTTCTATTTTTTCAATAATTTCGGCGGGTGTACGCGTATCTTTCTGTAGAAGCAACTCGTTTCCAAAAAACGATGCGACGTTCTGTGAATCCTCCATCGAAAGCAGGGTACGACCTTTTATGAGTGCCTTCGCCTTGAGGAGTTCTTCTTTTGAAAACTCTCCGTGCAACATTTTTTTGTGCTCTTTGAGAATTACCTTGATTGCTTCCTTGGTTTTTTCGACACTGTTGGTGACTCCCGCCGACGTGACGAAGCTCCCGACGTCGGCGTAACTCGTGCGCCCCGTCGAAATGTAATAACACAGTCCCCGCTTCTCGCGCACTTCACTAAAAAGCCGCGAAGACATACCACCGCCCAAGATGGTCGCCAAAATACTTGACGCATATTTTGAAGGATGGCTGAATCCATGAGATCGGAACCCTAAGCAGAAATGTGTTTGTTCGGTTTTCTTGTGATACGAAAGGACTGCCGGCTTTTGCTGGTGCTCTATCACGTTTTCAAAGCTCCCCGATACCGGAAGCCGGGCCCATGACCCAAAGGCCTTCTCGATTTGGTCAAGATACGACTTTGTATTACCACCAAACCCACCCGCAACCACGAGAACTGCATTATCGGGGTGATACAACTCGTGCATGTAGTCAAGAAACGTCTGCCGGTTAAAGCTCATGACCGTGTCTTTAGTTCCTGCGATTTCGTATCCCAAGGAAGTTCCTTTGTACAGTAGCTCTTCAAACAGATCGCCGCTTTTCCACATTGGCGTATCTTCGTACATATTAATTTCTTCGATAATGACGCCTTTTTCTTTCTCGATCTCCTGATCCAGAAGAAGCGGCTCAAGTATCATGTCAGAAAGCACGCCGATGACTGTTCCAAAGTTGTCACTCGTTGACTTTATCCAGTATCCGGTGTGATCTTTTGAGGTAAATGCATTGTATTTACCTCCCAGTCCTTCGATCGTCGAGGTAATGGTGAACGAATCAGGATAGCGCTTGGAACCCTTAAACGCCATATGCTCAAAAAAGTGGGCAATGCCATTGTTTTGGGCGTTCTCATAGCGTGAACCGGCGCCGATGAGGAGGATCGTGGTAAGCGTCGGAAATGATTTGGTATCTATGGTTAGGACGCGCAGGCCGTTTGAAAGTGTGGTGACATGGGGTTTCATTGAACATTTAGATTATACCTCATTTTCCTGCTATAATGACCCACCTGAATGGATACGCTTATTGCAGCCTTGGCGGCGCTCCATATAATCACTGCGCCGCTTGCCCCGATCGCCTCATACACCGCAGTGCACTCTTGTGAGTTTACCGCAAACAAGCGAATCGCGCTTACCTTTGATGCCGATATGACCGCGGGTATGGAGAAATTACTGGAAACTCATGAGGTAACGAGTTGGTATAACCGAGATCTCATACATTATTTGAATCGTCACCAAATACCTGCGACCCTCTTTCTGACTGGTATGTGGGCCGAGACCTATCCAAAAGAGGCACGCGCTTTAGCCCGCAACCCCCTGTTTGAAATCGCCAATCACTCGTATTCACACCCCGGATTTGCCCACCCCTGTTACGGACTCGAATATGTTAACGAGGCTCAAAAGCGTTACGAACTCTATCACTCAAAAGCGGTGCTTAAAGCCATAACAGGGATTGATACTACCTTGTTTCGATTCCCGGGAGGATGCCAGGCAGCGATGGACGTCGAGCTCGTGAGGTCGATGGGGCTTACACCAGTCGGATGGACTATTGTCTCAGGGGATGCATTCGCAGGCGACACGGCCTCAATCGTTCAAAACGTATTGAGCCAAGCACATGACGGAGGTATTGTAGTCGCCCATATGAACGCTGGTCCAAACGCGCCAAAAACTGCCGAAGCGATAAAAGAACTCGTGCCAATATTGCGGTCCGAAGGATTCATATTCGTGAAGGTTTCGGAACTATTGCCCATCGATGATTTATTGGCGTGCCGAGAGTAACAAGTGCTTCTTTACGATCTGTTCAAGATCATCGATATCAAACGGTTTACATAAATACCCATCAGCACCGACCCGCGCCGCGACTTCCTGAGTGTCCTTACTGGCGGAGATTACAATAACGGGAATTTGCATGCAGTCTTTGTCTTTTTTAAGAATCGGCACCAGCTGTTCGCCTCCCAGACTCGGCATCCATAGATCAATGAGAATCAGATCGGGGATAAGCCTTTTGACCGTCGTGACAACCTTCTCGCTGTCTCGCGACGCCACCACTGTGTACCCTGCATCCTCGAGAACTATTTTCACGACGTCAACAATGCCGGGATCATCATCGCACACAAAAACTGTTTGTTTTCTCATATCTTAGTACGGATGGGTCCCGCAATCGGTAATTCTACAGTGAAAATCGACCCACGTCCTTCGATACTTTCGACGTTTATTTTACCATTGTGCCGTTTAACAATCTCAGACGAGATAAACAGACCAATTCCCAACCCAGAAAACTCCTTTGCTGCGCTTTCGACTCGATAGAATCTATTAAAGAGCTTCGTCTGATACTTTGCCGGAATACCAATACCAAAGTCTTGCACTGAAATCCTTACGAAACGGTCTGATTTGGCCATGGTCACTACTACTTTGTTCGATCGTGGAGAATATTTTATCGCATTCGTTAGTAAATTGTGTAGGACTTGTTCCAGCCTGAATCTATCTCCACGCATACGGATATGAACTGGATGCTTCAGGAGGATTTTATGTTGCTCGGCGGTGTTTTGGATCCCCTCAATGCTCTCCTTAACCAACTCATAGGCATTAAATTCAGTGAAATCAAACAAAATTTTGCCTGACTGTATTTTCGAGACATCGAGCAAATCGGCAATCAAGCCACTCAGACGATCGATATAGTTATTTGTCTTGGCAAGAAGCGCGCCCGCGGCTTTATTGTCGGAAGCCGCAACCACGCGCTCAAGAATTTGCGTATAGCCTTTTATGCTAGTCAATGGCGTTTTAAGCTCATGCGACGCAATGCTGATAAATTCGTCTTTACGCTCTTCCAACCGCTTGCGCTCAGTGATATCGAGTACGAAGGCGATAAATAATCTTTGCTCGCGATTTAATAGTGTTTTCCCGACGATAACCGGCACCCGGGATTTATCTTTTCTAATAAATTCTTTTTCATATTGTTCAACCTTTCCACGGCGCATAAGCAGGCGATTTTTGGTAGCAACAAGCTTCCGTAACTCGGGGGCGGTGAGCTCGTGCCAATTAAGTCCCTTTCCTGCCAAGTCCAGACGACTGTAATTCAGCATATGCAAAAACGCATCGTTTGCCTCGTAAATAAATCCGTCGAGGTCGGCCAATACAACACCGATAACATTGGATTCGGCAAGCGCACTAAACTTCTTCTGACTATCCAGAAGTTCCAGCTCAGTTTCCCTCTGCTCAATGTCGCTTGCGTGAAGCGACTGGGCGTTTTCCCAAATGAGCAGAATAAAAATCGCAATGAGCGAGTTAACCACGAGGAGATACCGAAAATCATTATTGTAGAGTCCCATACGGAACCCCAGGAGAATGATCCATCCAACTAGAAGCGGAAGAATAATCGCAAATATAATAAGACGCCGCACTAGGAAGCCGCCTGCTGAATCTTTTGTGAAAATATCCATGACCTGGCGAGTAGGGCGGGCAAAAAGGAGGCCCATAATCAAAAGTGCGTAACAAAGGAGCGTGGGAAGCGCCGCACTAAAAGACGTCGAACCAACGAGATTTATCTGGTAAATATAGCTAATAGCGAGCGGCATGGTAACAAGGGCTGCGATAAGAATGAGGAGCTGGCTATAGTAAACCCGTTTAATTTTGAAATCATAAAACACCATTGCAACTCCCAGCGCGGTGAAAAAGAAGGGTGTATTCGGTATCGAGTGGTCGGTACCTGAGGCATCGAAGGCGGGGGGGAAACCTAAAAAGACTGCATCGAAATCAAAGTTAAATCCGGCAAAATAGGCGATGAGTCGTATGAGCCCAAGGGCAAGTACAACCGATGCAGTAATTGTGCGTAGAACAGAATATACGATCCGTGCTATTCCATTGGCGGATGGACGAACTGATAATAGTATATAGATACCCGCCGCGATAAACGCAATCGCAGTACTCACTCTCATCGAAGGATACGAGAGGGCGAAGCTCCTGAGCCTAGGAATGTCGAGGTACCAACCGACTATCACCAGAATACCAACAAGAATAATGAGAGCTGCAGCCACGCGGGCTAACAACTGGAACAGGCGCACTTTAGCCGGATCGGTGTACCCGAACTTACGGTGTCTTGTGGGACTGCTCTTTCGCCTGGCTGTATTCAGTATCATTTGCATAGGCGGAGGCTAAACTTCAGGAAATGATACCATACCACTTATTTGATTCCGGTTATTTGCGATCAATTTATCCGAATATACGCATTTTTATGGCGAGCACCTCATGACATGATTTTTCAAGAGTTTAGCCTTTATTTGAGCCCCAAATATAATGTTTATCCCTGCATACGTCACCGTAATTTCACGGTAGAATTCGGTGCGATTGTTCAATCTTTACGATAGCGCATTTCACGTGTTTTGGTCGGCTTCAATAAGGGCGATCATGTCGGCGAACTTGCGCCGCTCCATGAGCGCTTGACGCAACTCATTTGCACCTTCAAAATCACGCACATACATTTTAAAGAATTTTTTCATCATCTCAAAGTTCTTGGTTCGCCCCCATGTTTCTTCATACAATGTGAGGTGTTTGACCAAAATATCCATGTACTCCTGTTTTGTGTGTGTTCTAGGCGTGGTGGATTTTTCAAAGATCCATGGATTGTGAAAAATACCGCGTCCAATCATGATGCCGTCGACGCCGTACGTTTTGTGTGCGTCGACGGCGTGAGCGTACGACTTAATGTCGCCGTTTCCGATGATGAGTGTATCGGGCGCGCGGGTGTCACGCAGCCTTGCCGCGCGCCCTATTTCTTCCCAATTTGCCTCGCCTTTTGACATCTGTGTTGCGACGCGCCCATGAATCGTGAGGGCAGCAAGCTGTTGATCAAGCAAAAATCCTATCCATTCGTCGGTAATAATTTTGTCATGGCCCAGACGTGTTTTTACACTCACCGGCATGTCTCCTGCGCCGTGTTTAACCGCTGAGATGAAGCTTGCGGCAAGTTCATAGTGCCCAATGGTTCCGGCGCCTGCGTTGCGTTTCATAACAGCAGGCACCGGACACCCCATGTTAATGTCGATGCCATCAAAGCCTAGCTCACGAACCGTCTCCGCAGCAGCCTTCATTTTTCAGATGAAGAGCGATGATTTCGCGAAACGCAAAATCTGTGACGTCTTCCATAGGAGCTAAGACGGTAAAGGGCGTAGGTAGAGACTTCCAAAAATGAGCCATGGAGAATTATAGCATTTGACGCGGTATACTGTCTTTCATGCGTCGCACCATAACAGTCCATGACTCGACACAGCCCCATTACCAGTATGATGTCGTTGAGGCTATGGGAACGAACTTCCACCCCGAGTTTAAACCACAACTCACGCCCCAAGAGATGCTTGAGTTGGGTGTTTTTAATGGGTCTTACTTTGACCCCGATCAGTCAGAATTCCCCTCAGAGTGGTTCAAGAACGCAAAACTATCGCCGAATACGCCCGACCCCAGCCTCAACTTCTTCAAAGTAAAGGCAAGCCAGCCGCTTTCGGTATGGCAGAAAAAGGGGTGGATATATAAAGATGATCCGAAGGGGTGGTTTCAGTGGTATTGTCGCTATTATATGGGGCGCAGAATCCAAGAAGAAGACCTACGACAAATAAAACGATGGAAAGCAATGACGCGTCATATCGCACAAGTCGCACACAACTGTCGCCGCGGCGACCTGACCTGTCGGCCTGTTCAACGCCAAGCACTCCTCCACTGGGCGTACGATAGTCGGAAGATTTAGTATAATTAGCCTTACTCGTTCGGCCCTTGCCCGGTCGTCTAATGGTAGGACAACGGACTCTGAATCCGTTTATCGGGGTTCGAATCCCTGCTGGGCAGCAATTATTCTTCCTCCTGCTGCAGCCTTACTTCTTTTTCGATTGAAGACGTTCTAGAATAGCAAAACCTGCGGTAATCGCGCTTACCACGAGGCCGATGCCGATATATTGGTTGCGTTTTCGTTGTTTGTCATGCGCCACTTTGTACTCGGCTGAGCGGTTGGGTTCGTGGGCCACCGAATAGAACATTGATGGTAAAAACCATTTC
>JACOTV010000093.1 GCA_016178125.1 Candidatus Microgenomates bacterium
ACGCTGGTAAATGATTTTCTCACCGATAGTCCCGATATATTCAACAATCAAACGACCAAAGAAATTCTTGTCCTCGAAAATATCAGATTTTATCCCCAGGAAAAACAAAACGATCCTGCGTTTACCAAGCGGCTTTCTGCGCTCGCTGATGTATATGTAAACGATGCATTTGCAATGGCGCACCGCACCGAAAGCTCGGTGGTTGGAGTGCCCGGTATTCTTCCGGCATACGGTGGACTCCTCCTTAAAAAGGAACTCAAAATGATTTCACAGGTTGTACAAAACCCTAAAAAACCCGTCGTAATTATTCTTGGTGGATCCAAAATATCGAGCAAGATAAATCTGATTAGCAAACTTCTGACGATCGGCGATTATCTCTTAATCGGTGGCGGAATCGCAAATACGTTTCTCGCCGCACAAAATATCGAAGTCGGAGAAAGTATTTATGAATATGATGAAAAAGAAAACGCCCGCCGCCTTATGTACGAAGCATCGCAACGCGGCACCCAAATTCTGCTTCCCACCGATGCGATCTGTGGCAACAAAGACGATATAGATTCTCCGGGTACGGTGAAGAAAGTCGGCGACGTATTGCGCACCGATTCAATACTCGATATCGGACCTATGACGCAAACCGCGTGGGGCGAAGTTATCGAACAAGCCAATACCATTATCTGGAACGGCCCGGTCGGATACTTCGAAAACGCGGAGTATCGCATGGGGACCGACTTTATATATTCTGCAATCACTCATAATGATCATTGCATGTCGGTTGTTGGGGGAGGGGATACCCTAACGGCTATTTCGAAAAAAGAATATATCGAAAAAATCACCCACATTTCAACCGGGGGTGGCGCAATGCTCGAGTTTATTGAAAAAGGCACACTTCCCGGGATTGAAGCGCTACAATTAAAGCATGACTCTTAAGAACGCACTTCTTTCGCTCCTTTTCTTTTTGCTTCTTGGTGTTCCATCGTTTGCCGCAAACTATACGCCTGCAATTGACTACGTTTTTGATTCCAATACATACACCGACATGACTTCATTTGTAACATGGCAAGCAGTACCGAGTGGCACCTCGATATTTGCCTCATACCAATTTGGATTTCAGGCGGGAAATGGCGGGTATATAGGGACCCAAATCTACAGTAACGGCCAGAAAAAGGCGATATTCTCTATATGGGATGTCGACGGGTTTCCCCTCTCTGCACAACCGAACGAGGCGTGGTGTCAGCGGTTTGGCGGTGAGGGACTCGGAGCGCAATGTCTTATCGACTACCCGTGGGTCGCCAATCGTGAATATAAATTGGTGGTCCGAAAACACTCAACTCTGGCAGATGGGGTAATATGGCAAGGAATAATAACCGATACAACCACGGGTGTACAAACAGGAATCGGAAGCATTAAAGTTGGTAATATCAATACCTATCAAGGGTTTGGCAGCCTGAACGGGTACCATTCGAATAATTTTCATGAATATTTCCTCCAGGGGACACAAGACTGCCCACTTCATCCCTATTCAAAAATACAATGGCGTGGACCGTATGTACTAGATGGCACGCAAATGGCTTCAAAGGCTACAGCTGTGTACTTAGACTGCTCACTGGTTAATATATCTAGCCCTTCAAAAGGGATCGTTATATTGGAGGAAGGGCCGGGGACTGTTGTGACCAATCCCAACGGAAAAATCTTGTGGGATACGCCGATTGTTACTCCGAGTATAACTCCGTCTCCAACTAAGCTCCCTTCTATTGAACCCACGGCAACAACTGTTCCAACCATCGTTCCGACCGGTCCGGCTTGCAAGTTGGGCGACGCAAATCATGATGGTACAATATCACTTGCGGATTACAGCGTATGGCGCAGCATATTTATAAAACAATGATCCAGCTACCTGGCCTTATTGACCCCCATGTCCATTTGCGCGACCCCGGGCAAACCGATAAAGAAGATTTCTATACCGGCACCTCGGCCGCGCTCGCCGGTGGGTACACAACAGTCGTCGATATGCCTAATAACGTCGAGCCTGTTATGACCGAAGTGGTCCTTGCCAAAAAAAAGCTCATTGCCCAAGAAAAAACCGCCTGTGACATAGGGTTCTATTTCGGCTCACTGGGTGACAACCTCGAAGAGTTCCCTAAAATAAGACAATCGGTTCTTGGACTCAAATTGTATCTTAACTTTACCACCGGCGGATTTATTATCGACGAACCAGCACTCCAACGTATATTTTCTGCATGGAACGAGGTTACGAGTGGCAGCAAGCCGATTCTTTTGCATGCCGAGGAAGATGTAATGGAGGCGGTCATAAAGGCGATAGGAAATACCAGGCAACCAACCCATATTTGTCACGTTTCATCAAAGGATGAATTGTCACAGATAATAAAAGCAAAAGAAGACGGGTTGCCTATAACCTGTGGGGTGTGTCCCCATCATTTGTTCCTTACAGAAGCCGATGTCCCGCGCCTTGGTGGATTCGGACTGATGAAACCATCTCTTAAAGCCAAGAACGACCAAGAATACTTGTGGAACAATATGCGATATGTTGACGTCATTGAATCCGACCACGCGCCGCATACCTACGAGGAGAAACAGTATGCGGCGCCCCCTTTTGGCGTCCCCGGCCTCGAAACAACGCTTCCCCTTATGCTTACCGCGGTCGAAGATAAACGAATCACTCTTGACGAGGTGATTGCCAAATGTCACGACAATCCAAAAAAGATTCTCCACCTTGCAGATCAAAAAGACACATATATTGAAGTTGATCCTATTGAATACGAAATCCGTAACGAACTCTTGTTTACTAAATGCAAGTGGTCACCGTTTAATGGTATGAAAGTTCGGGGGAAGGTCGTTAAAACGGTAATTCGCGGAAGAACGGTCTTCGAACATGGAGTTGTAAAAGCCGGACCAGGAAGCGGAGAAGTTATTTGACCTGCGATTTAATCTCTTGCGCCAAAAACGGATTCCACATTGCGCCCGTTGCACTCATGACTGCATCTGCTCCTGCATTCATATACTCAAAATAGTCTTCGGGTTTTGTCACACCGCCAACACCAATCACCGCAAACTTCATATTATTTTCTTCACGCAGCTTCTTAAGCCTCGCAACCATCTCGAGTCCCGCCCATTTGATCGGCGCGCCACAGATACCGCTTCGCAAACGCCCTTCCCCCGGAAGCGCTTGCTTACCAGAAGCATCTCTGATCTCAGCACTAATCGTGTTTATAGTCGCAAATCCGTCGACCAGCTTGCCGAGTCGTTTTACATAGTCTGCCAAGTGATTTTGATCCTTAAAATAGGCGAGCTTCACGATAAGGGGAGTGTCCCCGATTTCATTTTTAACTGCAGTAAGTATTTTTTCCATCCGGTCTGTATCAAAACAGAGAAGATTGGTTGAACCTTCGTTTGGGCAGCTGGCGTTCATTTCCATGACCGGAACCCCTGTTTCTTTGACTAATTTCGCTGCTATTGCATGGTCTTTAATGAAGGCGTCTTCACCCTCACCCCGGTTGGTCCCTTGAAAGCTCCCCACAACAACCTGACCATGACCTGCCGCTTGGGTAGCAGCCTCAAGATCTGGTTGCCACACATCGGGGGAGAACGATGGCACGCCAAACGAGTTGGTTATCGCGAGCGGTTCCGTATATTTTGTACTGGCGGTAACGCCCCGGTCAGCCTTCTCAAGGGTCAGATCGCCCGTGATTTGGAGAGGCACAATGTTAGGTTTTGGATGACACTCGTACGCTTGAGAGCGAACCGTTTTGTAAACGGCAATGTCGTATCCTTTCCTGAAAACCGCAGCAACATGGTTACTCGTTGGGAGGGGACCGGCGGGTATTCCAAAGGGAAGGTAGACCTTAACTCCCAGAAAATCGGTCTGGGGTTCCCCTTCATTCATATACGCTTCGCTATCGGCATATTCACCAAAAGGACCTTCGTGATAGTTTTCTTCAAACGTCTTTTCCGGATCATAGATTGGGGTATGTAACATAGTTATTTTCTGAATAATTCTACCACGCGGTCTGCCGGGCCTGGAGAGCTAACCGTCATGACCGTCTTGGTTTTTGAGACCGAGGGTAGGGGAGACTTCCCTATTACCCGATCCCCGTCCATCCATAATAAATCAAGATCGACCAAGGTATTCATATTCCAAAATGTACGTTTTGACTTGTCGGGGAAATAAAAAATCATGCCATCGTAATCCTGTTTTCCTTTTACAAACATGAGTCCTCTACTCCACTCTGCGGCATTGGTCGCCGTTTTTAGTTGGTAGTCCCGACCTTCTATCTTGACCGACTTGTACGGACTTTTACGTAGAGTAAGCGGATACACAACAATGAAGGTAATCACCCCTAACAACGACAACGCAGCCACAATCAGCGGGTTTTTTATTCTCATGTCGGGGTGGTGGGACTTGAACCCGCGGCCTCTCGCTCCCAAAGCGAACGCTCTAGCCATCTGAGCTACACCCCGTATGTACAGTCCCTATTATATACGGCCAATCGCAGCTTCACACAGAGAATATACAGCGAGAACGAAGAATGATATTATGCCGCGAGCTTGAATGGGTCTTCGGGTTTGTTTTCGGCTGAAGTGGTCGCCGGTGTGGACTCACCCGCTTTGTTGAGGCTGTCGCGATAGTCCATCTTTCCCTTGAGTGATCCCTCTTTACCACTCGCAAATAGCCGTGCTACTTTTGCTTTCATTTTGGCAAATCTTCCTTTGGCTTCAACAATCTGGTCTTCCATGGCGTTTAAGTCACGAGCAAGCTCGTTAATCTGTTGAGTTAGCTCGGCTTGTTCGGGGTTAAGTTCTGGGCTTTCAGCGAGTTCGTCGGTTATTTCGCGCGATATCTTCCGCTGTTCTGCGATACCAGGCTCAGTCGATAATTCGGCCGCAGGAACTACCTCTTGCTCAGTTGCGCTATGCAAATCTTTGCCCACTCGTGCCAATGCTTCGGCAAATTTTGCTCTGACTGCTTCGTTATTTGCCGGTCCTTCGTTAACATTTAGCTTATTAACAACCTCTGTTGCGGTTGTGCGCCCATTATTGGTCGTTACGTTCTCCTGAGAGACGGTTATTTTCGGCTGCTCACTCTGTAAGTGGAGTATGTCCTGGGGATTAGACGTAGCTTCGGTATCGGGGGTTGGGCCTGCTCCAGCTTCCACAGGCTTTCCAAAATCGGCCAATCCTCGCTGTTCACGACCGAGCGCTCGACCTGCCCCAGCTATCCCTATTCCCCCAAGTATTGCCGCGGCTCCAGCTGCAGCTACTTTCTTGGTATCAGTCCCTGTCCTGGGGAGTTCATTGGTCGGTGTATCAGTTGGCGGTGCCACTTTAATTATGATAAACGGAGCGCTCCATTGGTCAGAGCCGCTATTTTCGGTTACATTATGTTTGGGTGGGATCTCCTTCGGTGTGCACACAAAGGCGATCTGTCCTTCACCTGCTGAGATAAGGCGCACATCCTTATATTCCTGGTTAAACTTGTACCAGTCTGGCGTGCCGTTTTGATCGCTATCTAGTCCAAGTTTCGCAATCGAAGGTCCTACTATGGAATCAACTTGAATATTAAGACCGCACACCGGCTTTCC
Organism: Candidatus Microgenomates bacterium; assembly: GCA_016178125.1. Classification (GTDB taxonomy): domain Bacteria; phylum Patescibacteriota; class Microgenomatia; order UBA1406; family GWC2-37-13; genus JACOTV01. The sequence goes on from JACOTV010000093.1 coordinate 5,598, forward strand.
ATCTGCACCAAGGAGGGGCTTTTCCGGGATCACCACAGATGAGACATAGGTATTGCGGCCGTCTGCACCGGCTTCCACTCGACTTACCCCTCCGCTTGTTACCAGATCTTGCGGTGATTGATCAAAGCCGGGCCCTGCGTTTTGCTTGCTGTGTATTGCTGTTACTGTACTCCTTGCGATTTGGTCGCACGCTTCCCCTGCCTTTGGAGTCAAATGTGTCTCAATCTTTCCGCCTGCGGAGTATGCAGAGGCTGGTGCTTCCTCAAGCGAACCATATGTTCCAACGGTATTCCCTTGTGCGTCATAGATCGTGTATGAGACGCTTTCTGCAACCAGAGCGGGATTTTCTATTCCGCAAGCCTTAAGCGTCTCGCCACTTGGCAATGTTACTTCAAATATTCCACCCTGATATTGCGCTGGCGTTTGAGTTTCGATTTTGCCTTGCTCGCCGGGAGGCGCGTAGGTGGTCGATTCTGACTTAGAAGTCCAAGATGAACTTTCATTCATAGTGGCCGATACTGCGTCCATAAAGCCTGCTTTCTGAACTGCGTCGGGAGAGACCACGGCGATGCCGTCGACGCCTACTGTTATCTGATGACCTTCTTTGGTGAACACGCCGATGCTTCCGTCAGCATCCTGCACTACCACAACATCGCCCTTGAGCTGAGGATTGAGCTTCATAACATCAATTGCTTGCTTCAAGACACCTTTTATTTCGGTGGCTATGGGTGCTTCTTCTACAGGCTTTTCTACACCATCTACAGAAATGCTAGACACATGCTGCTCAGTGCGGGCGTCGGTCGTGACGATCCGTTCTCCATTTGGGCCAACAGTTTCGGAGCGCGCCGATATACCAACGTCTCCCGTTGCTGGGGTAGCTAATGAATCAGAAGATGCTGCTGAAGCTGCAATTTCGGGTTGAGGGTTCTGATTCATCTCGCCGCTTGGGTTATCGCTGCCAAAATTCGCTCCGCTCGCGCCGAGTTCTATGCCGCCTGACGCGGAAACGGTGACTGCGGGGTTGTTCAGGTCTATTGTTGAAGGCGCTTGATCAACGGTCTGCACATGAGCTGCGTCGGGGGAAACCGGCACGGTTTCTCCAAAGGCGGGCGCAGCCATCGCACCCATACCCGTCAAGCCGACTAACCCAGCGCTTGCAACTTTTGCGGTGGTGCTATGCATGGCATCTGAAGCCTTATCTGCGATACGTGTACTCAGTGGATCTACTGGATTGTTATCTCTTCCTAATACATTGGTGTTCGTATCCATTCCCTGGGACGCGGCTTCGGCGCGGCGCGCGTCGTTTGCTGCACCAATTTCACCGGCTCCAGCTGCAACTTTTGCCATCGCGCTGGATGCGGAGTCTGACTTTTCTGCTCTTCCCATTAATCGGTTCAAAATCCCACTGAGTCCACCAGGATGATGCGCTTCTGCAGCGTGTGCGGGGGTTGCCGCGACCTGAGGAGCCTCAGCGGGTGTGGATGCTGAGGGTCCGGTGGGTAGTCCTAATTCTGCTGGTGTTGGTGAATGTCCTTCTCCCATAATACTGCGCTAAAAATTTAGCTTTCATCCATGGTAACAAATGATCATAAATAATAGCAACACCAAATGGAGCATTATTATAGTTTAGACTGTCACAACAACATATTTACAGCGTGTCGCGAATGCTTAAATATTCACGTTCGTAGGCATTTATTCAGCAATTAATTTGTCCTGGACAAATCGAAGTTAGAGAGTAACATAGGGGGTGTGAAAACAAATGGATCATCGCTCATTTTGGTGTTTATCGTGGGTGTTTTTGTAGGGCTTGTTGCACGGCCCTATATCCCCGTAACTATTCCCCTTCCTTCGGTACATTTACTTATATCCCCCTTCCCTACCCCGCCCTTGGCATCACCAAGTGCACAAGTAAAAGGCGAATCATCGCAGACCGCGCTTGTTACCAAAGTAATAGATGGCGATACCATAGAAATCGAAAACGGTGAAAGGATTCGCTATATAGGAATCGACACCCCCGAGACCCACCACCCCACCAAACCGGTGCAATGCTACGGCCAAATCGCCGCCGACAAAAATAAAGAGCTTGTTGAGGGTAAACAGGTCAGACTTGAAAAAGACGTCTCTGAACGCGATCGATATGGGCGTTTGCTGAGGTTTGTATATGTGCAAACGCCCCAAGGAGAGTTGTTCGTTAATGACTACTTGGTACGAGAAGGCTATGCCCACGCTACAACGTTCCCCCCAGATGTCCGCCTAAGCGAAGAATTTAAAGACGCCGAAACCCAAGCCCGAACCGCAAATAAAGGACTCTGGAAAGACTGCCCTTAGATCATCTTATAGTTCTCAATAGATGGTTTACTACAAGACATAGCCTCGACTTCTTATAGTATTAATTTACCCCTTGACAAGTTCTTTTTTTCGTGTCATATTGTATTTATAAGTTTTATTATAAGTTTAATAATAATTCAACTTATGGGAACGCAAAGACACAGCCGTCACCAAACAAACGGCAAAAAAACCGCCCATAGTACAGGGGCGTTAAAGACTGTACTCGAGTTCGACATTATCAATTCATTCATGCTGGTACTCATGACGGGACTCCGTCCTGAAGTAGTCGCAGCGGCCGAAATGGTAACCCATTTCGTGCCTCCTTAACTTAACCAGAATTGATTAAAAAGGCGGGAGTAATCCCGTCTTTTTTATTTAAGGAGAATTGCTCGGCAGGGCGATCCATCAACGCCATGTAATTTGAGAGGGAGAGCGACAAGAATATATTCTCCGGCTTCTACATTTTTTAGATTGATCCCTTCAATAATTGGGATATTCTTCAAAAGAAATGCGGTATGAGGAGTATTGTCGGTTGATCCCTTTTGTTTGATCGAATAGTAATCGATCCCAATGAGCGCAATGTCACGGCTTGCTAAGTAGTTTGCGGCCGCAGGCGACACATAAGTGAAGTCGGGATAAAACGTGTCAAGACCGCGAGCTGAATTTGAGGTTTTGATAAGGATTCGTTCTCTCTTTTGTACTTCCCATTGTTGCGCATCGCTCAGCGATATGTTGACGGCGGCCTGAGACCCATCAACCACGCGACAAGTACCAATGAAATGGTTAAGCGGCAAATCCGTAATCGATTTCCCGTGGGCATCTGCGTGAAGCGGTGCGTCAAGATGAGTTCCAAAGTGGGTGCTCATGGTCAGCTTGGTGAGCCGTGAACCAGTTGCGCGGCTTACGGTAGGTTCTGCCAAAAACGCGGGCGTTCCGGGATACACGACGGTCTTTTCATGAAGACCGACCGATATATCGATGATCGTTGAATACTCCATCATTTACGCTTTGTGTCCGCCAAATTGGTTGCGAAGTACATTGATTATTTTCCCTTGAAAGCTCGGTTCGTTTCGGCTGAGTTCACGGGCGCGGACTGAGTCTTCGATAACCTGTGCGGTTGTTCCCAACTCGCGGGCCACCTCTACGGTCCATACTGCCTCGCCGCGATTTTGGACCTGTCCGGCGCCGCCGCCACCTTGCCCGGCGGCGCCGGACACCGCTTCAAGATCGTTACCATTTTCGGCAAACGCCTTTTCAAGCCATCGGGTCAACCGCGACTCTACAACACTTCCATGATTGTAGATATTGGTCACATCAAGAAGATTGAGCTTGTAGTCCGATCGATGCAGTACATCGTACCCCTCAGCCAACGCTTGCATCATGCCATACTCTATACCGTTATGTACCATTTTTACAAAATGCCCGGCGCCGATTCCTTCAAAGAATATCGCCCCGTCTTTGAGCGCTAAATCGGCAAAAAGTCCCGTGAGTTGATCGTACCACGCTTTGCGACCGCCAACCATAAGGCAGCCGCCTGTTCGTGCCCCCATAGGCCCTCCGCTAAACCCAACGTCGAAAAAATGTACGCCGCTGGATCCGGCTTCTATCTCTTTTCCGCGTCGAATGGTTTCTTTAAAGTTTGAATTGCCGGCATCAATGAGGTAGTCTCCCGGGCTCAAATGAGGAAGAATGCCACCAATCATTTCGTCCACCGCATGGTCTGCTGGAACAAGAATTATTATGACTCGCGGCGCGGATAGTTTTTCTGCAAAATCCTTAAGATCGTATACTCCGCGTACGCCCTGCGTTTCTAAGTCTTTCGTTACCGCAGGTGTTCGATTGTATCCATACACTTCCCACCCATGGTCGACTAGATTGAGCGCAGCAGCTGACCCCATCTTTCCAAGCCCGATTATTCCGATTTGTTTTTTCATAGTTCTTTTGTAAGTATTTTGTCTGTTCCCGGCTTATACGAAGCCAGGGGCACAACGCCTTCTTTCCACCATCGTATGACCGGGTCGATAAAGTGCCACATTGCCTTTACTTCGTCTGTTGAGAGAAATAGCATCTGGTTCCCTTCAATACAGTCTAACAGTAGTTTTTCGTACTCTTCCACATACTGATGTGTTAGTTTTTTTGAACGATACATAAACTCCAAGTTACGTGCGCTTACCTCCATTTGTAGTCCGGGTTTTTTTGCAAGAAACTGAATAGTAATTCCCTCATTCGGTTCAAGCGAAAAAATGACTTTATTTTTATAGTGCTCGGTCCCGGGAGGACACAAACACGGAGAAACATGTTTGTAGGTAACGATAATTTCTTTCGTCGGACTTTTCATGCGCTTGCCTGCTTCAAAATAGATAGGCACGCCCCTCCATCGGGGCGTATCCAAAAATCCACGGATTCTGAAATAGGTTTCGGTATCAGAATTCTTCTTAACGCCATCTATTTCTTTATACCCCTCGTACTGTGCTCTAAACGCATGAGTAGCTATTTCTTTTTTAGTCGG
>JACOTV010000088.1 GCA_016178125.1 Candidatus Microgenomates bacterium
GGTATTGCTAAAAATCCCGATCGCATCGTAATCGGCGCGGGCGCGATGCCGACGATTCGCCCGCGCCTCAACAACCGCGGTTTCAACATGATCCAACACATGCGCGACGAATCCCACCGCTTCGCCAAAAAGTACCATACCTATCTCCGTGATAAAAACTTCCTTCCTGCCGGGTAACTGGTATAATAAGGCAATGAATCTACTTGCTGCCGCACAAACCGTAACAAAAGCACCTGTTCAGCTCGTCACCCCCGTCGCTCAGAAGGGGTTCGCGATAGCCTCATCACCGGCGCTTCATAACACACTGCTAGTCGCCAATATTCTCTTGTCTATTCTTATTGTGATCTTCATCTTGGTCCAAGGTCGCGGTGGTGGACTCGGAAGCGCCTGGGGCGGTGGCGGAGAAACATTTCACACCCGTCGCGGTATAGAGCGCATCACAATCAGAGTAACCGTCCTTCTCATTGCCGTGTTTTTCATACTATCGGCAGTAAACCTGTTCCTAAGATGACCGATCGTCGTAAAAAGTTCCGCTACTATTATTGGTTTGCGCTGGAGTTTACCAAAAAGCATTCCAGAAAAATTCTCCTCAGCTTCTTTCTGAGTTTTTTTGTGATTGTGAGCGTTATTTCGTTTTCGTCTTATCTTGACGCGCTTTTCTTCTCAAATCGCGCACGACTTATCGTATTCCTTTAAAGATTTCAAAATGAAAGTTGAAAACGATCGAACGGTCACGTTTACGAACCTCAAGTTCGATGCAAAGAATCCGTTCATGTTGTTTCCCGTGTACCTAACTAAGCCAATTATTCGCTACCCGTTGCGGGGTGTAGTTGGGCCGTATCGCGTCGAAAACATAAAGTTTAAGCAAGGGTATATTTCCGAGCTTTCACTTATTCCCCATACAAATAATCTTTCTCCGATAACCTATAAATTCTATGAAAACGATACCAAACTCGTAAACGCGTTTAAGGCAGGCGAAATATATGAAATGAATTTGACCAAAAAGTCTAATGCCGATCAGTTTCAGGGATGGCGAAATCTCACAATCACGCCCGTTATCGACTATTCGGTCGTCATGACGCTCTTTATAAATACCAAAAATCAATTTCTGTCTGACAAGGGGATTCGCCAAGCAATAGGAGACGCCGTCCCCCGTGAAGACTTTAAGATATATGGTGAGAACGCCAACGGACCCATTGCGCCTACTTCGTGGGCGTATTACCCCGACCTGAAGCGTGGTAGTTTTGACTTAGAGGCCGCAAAAAAGAATATCAAAAAGGCTACCGAAGCTACATCTCCTGCGGCCCTTAAAATGCTTACTTACTATGACTACTCACCAACAGCCAATGCTATCCAAAAGAACCTCGAAGAAGCTGGCCTCAAAATCGACGTAAGCTACAGCGATCAGCGAGATCCTAGTGACTTTGACTTGTTGCTCTCATACTGGCAAACACCAGCCGATCCCGATCAGTATTTTTACTGGCATTCAACACAAGCTACTCAGGCACAAGGCGCAAATATAACTAACTATAAAAACGTTAAAATCGACAAACTGCTAGAAGACGGACGGAGTACACTCAACATTGCAGAACGCAAAAAATATTATGAACAGTTTCAGAAAGTGCTGATCGACGACGCGCCCGCAATCTTCATATATCATCCATACACCTATACAGTAAAGAGAATCTGAGTTCTTCATACGCTATAATATGAAGGCATGCCGCGGTGGCGGAATTGGCATACGCGCAGGACTTAAAATCCTGTGACCGCAAGGTCGTGTGGGTTCGACCCCCTCCCGCGGCACTAGCGGCTCTTTCCGAGCTTGTCGAGGATTTAGAGCTGCTTGTGCCCCGCCGAAGCCTGAGGGCGGAGGAGGGCAGTTTATTCGCCGACTTAGCTCAGTGGTAGAGCACACGTTTTGTAAACGTGCGGTCGTCGGTTCAATCCCGACAGTCGGCTCACGAGTGCATTACCGCAGTCTTCTAAGATACAAGCTCCCACCGGTCGGGAAGCGGTAGAGTACACTCTGGCCACGTATTCCTAAGTGGTGGATTGCGGTTGGGTGATTTTCGGCTATGATGTTCTGCTTGCTGTCTCGGAGGCGTTGAAGTCCTCCAGTAAAATTCACGAGCCATTCACGCTGCCAGTCATGGCGAATGGGATCTCCATCAGGAGACACGTGTACCACTGCCTCTCCATACAATTTGTCGGTGTATCTAAACTCAGCGCTTTGATCGGGTCCCAGAATCGCACCCGTCGATCGTTCGCTCAGGTCTTCGCCTATTGCGATATGACCGGGCACTACTATCTTAGGATGCATAAAAACACCCTGCGCAACAGCGTATATACTGCCTGGCGCATAATGCAATGCCTCGGGAAGACGCGATACCGGTAGACTTTTCTGTTCAACACTCATGGTTCGAGCAATTATAGCGTACGCCCACTAGGACGGGAGGGTTTCTGCAGCGTGAAGTTCGTGAATCTTAGAAAGCAGTTCCGTAATTTGGTAATTTGAGGTGTCGATTTGGTTTTCATTCAGTGTGCGAAGACCTTCTATAATGGTGCGTATTTCGGTCGCATCTTTTTTATTTAAGTGACCAATCTTAATATCATTTTGTACGAAGGTGCGCGCGACAATCTGCAGGGTCGCAAAAAAAAGCGAGGTCTCGATGAATATATTGGATATATCCTTAATATCTAAGCTATGCGACTGAGACGCCAGAAACTGCCTAAATATAAATGTTATACGACTTTCTTCAACGTCGATTGTGTTGGGAAATAAGTCCCATGGAAACATCGACGAAATACTGGCAATTGAACGATTTGACTTACGAATAAGATCATTCATCTTGTGCGTATCAGATGCACGACTTGATGCCTTATCTATAGCTTCTTTTTCGCGGCCTAAATCCTCAATGCGTTGTAGTGGATGTATAAATCGTTGAACCTTCTGTTTAAGCCGTACTGGTTGCTTAAACTTAAATAGTGACGTGGTGGTATGCATAGATTACCTCATAGTAGCCTCTAAACATATACAAGTGATATGAAACGTGGTCTGTTAGTGCAAGAGGGTGGGTGATATAATTAGCTTCAAGACCCCATAGTTCAACGGATAGAATAAGTCCCTTCTAAGGATTAGATGCAGGTTCGATTCCTGCTGGGGTCACACTTCTTCGTATTTATTCCATGCGCGTCGTATAATAGCTGAAAAATATGACTCATATTGAACACGGACCACAGTCAGTCGACCAGCTTGAAACACAAATGGGTATCTATTTACCCCTTTACAATAAAGTTCTGCATACGCCTGAGGAATTTTTTATTGGTATTGCACCCAATGCAACAACAATGTCAACAATAATTACTAACGAAGGTAAATATCCTACCGAACTCCAGCTCAATCTTCCAACGATCAAAAAATGGACGAACGATAAAGGTCAATACAGGACGTTGTCGGTTGTAATTTATGACGACGAAGGAGACGAGAGAATCTATAATGCAACGCAAACAGTAACTCCCGGTGGTACATTGGTTAATTTATTGCATCGCGGTGATACCCGTATTTTAGACACCCAACCCAAAAGTGGGGGTCGTATAGAAAAAAACTTCGGCGAACATGGTACTCTGAATGTCCCGGCGTTTGACGCCGCAACTACATCACTTCTCACAAGAGCGTTATCCAACGGACCCTTTGAGCCAACTAGCCCCCGGAAAATTAATTTCAATGATCCACAAGTTAAAGGAGCGATTGCCGATATTGCCTCGTTCTTCAAGATATAATTAGCCTATGCAAACAACTGCGCGTAAGATTACCCCGGCCGTGATTGGCGTAATCCGCAATAGCCACGGACAATACCTCATGACCGACCGACTGAATACCGGTCTAGAAGACAAGGGTGTCGTGATGGGCGACGACTTTTGGCAGCTTCCCGGTGGAGGGTTAGAGGTTGGCGAAACCGTTGAGGCGGGCGTGATTCGCGAAATTAAAGAAGAGACCGACCTCGACATCGAGATCATAACCCTACTTCCCAAAATACATACCTCTATTCGCCCCACGTGGCACGGCATATTGCTTTCGTATCTCTGTAGAGTAAAAAATGAGGCCCAGCCGGTCAAAGTAGATGGTCACGAGTCAAGTAGGTTTGGATGGTTTAAGCCCGAAGAAATAGAACGGTTGAATTCGTTTAAAGAAACCTATATTACCGTCAAAATGGCCGAAGATATCGCGAAGTTATTTTTCTAAACTATTTAAGAAGCGGCTTATATGTGTCGAGAAGTTTACGAATCTTGGGATCGATGACAACTTGGCAATACGGAGCTGACTGGTTATTGGCGAAGTAATCTTTGTGATAATCTTCAGCCTCGTAGAATTTAGTGAAGGGGACAACTTCGGTAACAATCGGGTTTTTGTAGACTTTTTCTTTCTCGACATGATCGATCACTTCATCGGCGATTTTCTTTTGTTCTTCGTCGTGATAAAAAATCGCCGACCGATACTGAGTTCCATAGTCGGCACCTTGCTGATTTTTGGTGGTTGGGTCATGAAGATGAAAGAATACATCGAGAAGTGTACTAAAAGAAATTTGTTCGGGATCGAATTCGATTTGGATGGCTTCTGCGTGTCCGGTGTTGCCTGAGCAGACCTGTTCGTAGGTTGGGTTATCTACATGACCACCTGCATATCCCGGCCGTACCGAGGACACTCCTTTTAGACGTTTGAATATTGCCTCGGTGCACCAAAAGCATCCGCCGGCTAGGGTAGCAGTTTGCATAAATAATTCGGTGGACGAGAGAGGACTTGAACCTCCACGCCTTGCGGCACAGCCTCCTCAAGACTGCGTGTATACCAATTTCACCACTCGTCCTTCGTGTAGGAGATATTATAGCACCTCGTAGGTGGTTATATAAGCGATTGCTGCGGGGGATCTTGGACTATTTTATAGCCCATGTGTTTCTGCGCAGAGTTGGTCAGCATCCGACCGCGGGGCGTTTTTTTTAAGAACCCAATTTGCAGTAGGTACGGTTCAATAAATTCTTCAATTGTTTGGCGGTCTTCGCTCATGGCCGACGCAATGGTTTCTATACCGACCGGATTATTTTGAAACTTCTTGCCGAGGGTTTCCATATATTTGCGGTCCACATCTTGGAGCCCATATTCGTCGAGTTCGAGAAGTACGAACAGCTGGGCAAGTGATGCGTCGTTGATTTCGGTTATACCGTCCACAAGGAGCATGTCGCGCGCGCGTTTCAGAATACGATTTGCCAAGCGGGGAGTTCGACGCGAACGAACGGCAATTTGCTTTGCCGCGTCTTTTGAAATCGGCGTTTCAAGAATCTGGGCCGCACGCAGAATGATCTTTTCCATATCTTTCGGTTCGTAGTAGTCTAGGCGCATAATAAGCCCAAACCGATCGCGAAGCGGCGCCGAAAGCATCGCCAAGCGGGTCGTTGCGCCGACTATGGTAATTTTGGGAACAGGCAGTCGAACCGTGCGCGCCGAAGGGCCTTTCCCGATTACAATGTCTAAAAAGTAATCTTCCATAACAGGGTAGAGAATTTCCTCGACTGTTCGGGGAAGTCGGTGGATTTCGTCGATAAATAGGACATCGTTATCTTGGAGGTTGGTCAGAATTGCGGCTAAATCGCCACTCTTTTGAAGGGCTGCGCCCGAGGTAACTTTCATTTCACCTTGTAACTCATTGGCAATAATGTGAGCCAACGTGGTTTTACCAATTCCCGGTGGACCGTAGAATAAGAGGTGCTCAGAGGGCTCTCCACGGCTCTTCACGGCATTTAAAAACACTTCGAGGGTTTTGACCACATTGTCTTGCCCCACGTAGTCCCCAAGCGAATGGGGGCGCAAATTATGTGCCGGTCCCGTATTTAAGGAAGTATCGCTCATGCAATCATTATAACGCATCTCCCCGGCCTGGGGAACACCCGTTCACTTGTGCCTACACCACGTGAACCTCGTAGGTTCACATGGAGATAATTGAGGCTAAAACTGGACAAAATAACCAGCTTATAGTATAATTCACCCATGGCAAACAGCGAACTGATAACCCCCAGTATGTTCTCACGACCAACCGATCGTGCTCTTGCGCCTCACAAGGGATCAATCCGATGGCACGGCTTTGGTGATGGAGGGATTGCGATTGACGATACTGTGCGCGATGAGCAGTTTGTGAAAACTCCTGACTTTCAACTTGAAGCACCAGAATTGCCTCTAGAATGCACGGCAGCAATGAGTATGTTTGCATCGTTAAGAGTGAATGCTGAAGTACTCGGATCGATGGCAGATGTCGTAGTCACGACTACTGGCGTAAACGACGGTACTTATTTCCAGCCGCAGATAAGCTCTAACGATCCGTCCAAAATTACTCAAGAACTGCGTCGCCACCCTGACATAACAGTATCCGATGTATCGCTCGTAATCCGCGAGAAAAAAGAAGAAATAGTACACGCTGATCAGCCTGAGGGCAATGAAATTACCTCGCTATATATCGATCCGCTTACATCACGCGTGCAACATGTTGGCCGCAGACGGCATACGGCCCCAGGCCGCGAAATTGCCCGTCTCACAGTATGGTTTGGCGATGCTATCGAGTTTGACGCAGTATATGGAGATGAAGAAGCATCAGCTCGTCTGACCAATCTGATAGTCGATTCTATGGATCAAACTGCAGAAGACCGTATGGCTGCATTGGGTGAATCTATCGTAAACAACCACCCGCTCATGACGCCACTCCCCAAAGAATAATCCCGCTATTTGCTGCTTCCGAGTCGCAAGCCTTCTTTAATCTTCTGTTCAAGAGTTAAGTCTTTTGGTAATTTTTTCATGATTTCCTTTGCATCGTGGGATTTGAACCCAAGTGAAACGAGGGCGTCGACGACGGTTTTATCTTCTTCTGAAACATATTGTTGCTCGAGCTCAAATGCGGCGTCAAGTTTAGAGGCGAGCTCGAGGATGATTTTGAGGGCGGTTTTTTTGCCAAGGCCCGGAACGCGGGCAAAAAAACCGCTGTCATTTTGCTTCACCGCTTCGATCATGTCGTCGGCCGAGGCAAACGACACGATTTGAAACGCCGTTTTAGGGCCGACGCCATTTACGCCGATTAGCAGCTTGAAAAAGTCTTGTTCCTTCTTTGAATTGAATCCAAAAAGGACTTGAATGTCTTCGCGCACGTGGAAATGGGTATAAATTTCAATCGGCTGACCTATCGGGGAGGCAAGAAGAGCGGCCGGCAAGAAGACTTCATAAAAGAGACCAGTAGGGAGTTCGATAAGGGCAACATTGCCGTTTACTTCTGAAAGAATCCCTTTTACTTTGCCGATCATGGGTACCAGTATACTAGATCTTCAGTTCTTCACGTACGATCCGCCAGAGGCGATTGTACTTAGATACGCGTTCGCCCCGGCTCGGCGCTCCAAACTTCACAAAATCGGCTTGTACTCCGACCGCAAAATCGGCAACGAAGGTGTCGTTTGTTTCTCCAGATCTATGCGAAATTACATAGTTGATACCACCTTGACGTGCCTCGTGTATGACATCGAGCACTTCGGATATGGTTCCAATCTGATTAGGCTTGACCAGCATCGTAGTGCATGATTTTTCTTTTATTGCTCGCGAAAGGCGGGTTTTATTGGCGGCCAGCAGATCGTCACCGATTAGGTAAATGTTAGTCGGCAGAGCTTGTGCAAACTTTGACCATCCGGTGAAGTCGTCCTCTTCGAGCGGGTCCTCGATAGCCAAGAAGGGATACGATTTCGTAAGCGACAGCAGAAATTCCAGGTATTCGTCGCGCCCCAAGGCATGCGGCTTGTCTTTGATCATGTACTTATCGTTCTTGAAGAACGAATTTGCCGCCGCGTCAAGACCGAAAAATACATCGAGTCCAGGTTTTAAGCCGCGTTGACTTATGGTTTCTTGAATCAATTCAAACGCATCAATATTGGTACTTAAGTTAGGCGCGAACCCGCCTTCTTCACCGACTGAAATATTGGCATTTCGATACAAAAGCACATCTTTTAGTTCATGAAAAATTTCGGCGCCTATTTGAAGCGCACGAGCAAATGGTAATGACGACGAAGGAATGATCTGAAATTCCTGGAATTCAAGCGTGTTATTGGCATGTTTTCCGCCGTTTATAATATCAAATATCGGTGTTGGGATTTTTTCTATACGGATGAATTCCTTGTTCTGAATTTCGTAGAGTTTATTGACGTAATAAAACAACGGCAGTGATTGATCCATAGCTCCCGCTTTAACCATAAGCTGGGAAATCGCAAGCGTTACATTACCGCCGAGTTTTGATTTGTTCTTTGTGCCGTCTGCTGTGTTGAGCCATTGGTCGACGTCGGCCTGACGCTTGGTATCGACACCGGCGAGCTTGGGACCGATGAGATCGTTTATGACAGACACCCCGGATTGCACACCCATGCCATTGAATCGTAACGGATCATTGTCCCGCACCTCAACAGCCTCGTATTTTCCAACAGAAGTACCAGCCGGAATCGAAGTGTTCACCTGGCGATTATCCGAGGTAATAAGTCGAGCCTCGATGGTGGGGAATCCCCGCGAGTCGAGAATTTCGTAAGCCAGAATTTTCTTAATTGTGGACATAATGCGTGGGTAAAACGACGAAGCATCTCCCGTTCATCGTTGTGTCCGTTGAATGTGTTACTTCTTTAACTTAGCTTTAAACTGTTTGCGCTCGATGTCGAATATGAGTTGGCGGGTTCGGTCGATTGCATCGGGGTTAACCGATACGCTCGTGATTCCCCAGTTGACCAGTTTTTCGACTAAGTCTGGGTAATCGGACGCGGCTTGCCCGCAAATCGAACACGAAACATTGTACGCCGCACATGTCTTAACGATCTTCTCAAGGACCTGAGTCACCGCATTCGTCCGTTCATCGTACATGTGCGCGACCTCTTGGTTGTCACGATCGAGACCCAAAAGCATCATGGTGAGATCGTTGGTTCCAATTGATACCCCATCGACACCGATTTTAAGAAAATCCTCGAGTTCAAGAGCCGCGGCCGGCACTTCGACCATAATGAGTAACCTAAACCCGGGAAGCCCCAAAAGTCCTGATTGCTCGACCATCGATTTGATTTTAATAAGCTCCCACGGGCGGCGAATAAACGGAATCATAAGATGCACATTGTTGTAACCCATTTTCCATAAATACGCGATCGCTTGCAGTTCGAGGTCAAAAACATCGGGGTTAGCGATATACCTACTCGCACCGCGGAATCCGAGCATGGGATTCTCTTCTTGTGGCTCATATTGCGCACCACCTTTGAGATGCCTATATTCATTGGTCTTAAAGTCGGTCGCACGATATATTATTGGTCTTGGGTAAAACGGCTTTGCAAACTTAGTAAGGTCATGAGTCAACTTGCGTACAAACTCATGCTGTTTTTTTTGACGGATAAATTCCTTGGGGTGAGTTCC
>JACOTV010000111.1 GCA_016178125.1 Candidatus Microgenomates bacterium
GCTGGCCTTACCTTTGACCGACGAGGATCCAAGATTCGACGTAAATATTATGATCGTATTTCTAAAGTTAACTGTTCGACCACGTCCGTCGGTGAGCCGTCCATCGTCGAGGACCTGGAGGAGTACGTTAAATATTTGCGGATTCGCTTTTTCTACTTCGTCAAACAGCACAACTGAGTATGGTTTGCGGCGCACCGCCTCGGTTAATTGTCCCCCTTCTTCATATCCCACATACCCGGGCGGTGCGCCGATTAAGCGGGCTATTGAATGCTGCTCCTGATACTCGCTCATGTCGATGCGGATCATAGCCTTTTCGTCGTTGAAGAGTGAATAGGCGAGAGCCTTTGCGGTTTCGGTCTTCCCGACTCCGGTCGGACCTAAAAACAAAAATGATCCAATGGGCTTATTTTCGTCGCTGAGCCCTGCTCGGCTTCTGCGAATCGCGTTTGCTACTTTCTTTAGCGCGTAATCCTGCCCGACAACACGATTTTTAAGCTCATCCTCTAAATGCGCCAGCTTTTCAGACTCAGAAGACAAGAGGCGAGTCGCGGGAATATTGGTCCATTTAGAAACAATACGCGCGATATCTTCTTCGCTGACTTCTTCTTTGAGCAACCGATCCTCTTTGGGAATTTTTTTCCATTCGTTTTCATATTCCTTTAGTTGTTGCTCAAGCTGAGGAAGTTTTCCGTATTTAATTTCGGCTGCTTTTTCGAGCATGACTTCGCGCTCTGCCTTTTCGAGCTCGGCCTTCAATTGGTCAATTTGGACGCGCATCTTTTGCAGATTCGAAATGACTTTTTTCTGCGACTGCCACTGTTTTTCTTGCTCGTCGAAGCGTTTTTTCAAGGTGTCACGCTCTTGTTGAAGCAGTTTTTTGCGCTCGTCGACGTTTTTTTCTTTTTTTAGCGCGGCGAGTTCAATGTCGAGTTGGGTAATTCTTCGTTTAACCTGGTCAAGTTCGGTGGGAAGCGATTCGGTCTCGATTTTTGCGGCAGATGCTGCTTCGTCGATTAAGTCGATTGCCTTGTCGGGCAAAAAACGGTCGGTTATATAGCGCGTTGAAAGATTCACAGCCGCAAGAATGGCGTCGTCGGTGATACGGATGCCATGATGTACTTCGTATTTTTCTTTTATGCCTCGCAATATGGCGACAGAATCTTCGGTGCTGGGTTCCTCTACGAAAACAGGTTGAAATCGGCGTTCAAGCGCTGGATCTTTTTCGATTCGTTGGCGATATTCGCGGACGGTTGTTGCGCCAATTGCGCGAAGCAGTCCGCGAGCGAGCGCGGGTTTAAGAATGTTCCCTGCGTCGGCTGCGCCTTCTGCGGCTCCTGCTCCAACGATTGTGTGAAGCTCGTCGATAAAAAGAATATATTTTCCTTCTGCCTTTTCGACTGCCTCAAGAATTCCCTTGAGTCGATTTTCAAATTCTCCACGAAACGCAGAACCTGCGATAATCCCGGTAATGTCTAGGACCAATAGGTCCTTGTTCTTCAGGGTGTCTGGCACATCGCCATTTATGATTCGCTGCGCAAGTCCTTCGACAATTGCTGTTTTCCCTACGCCCGGGTCGCCCAACAGCACAGGGTTATTTTTCGTCCGCCTCGAGAGTATCTGCATGACTCGGCGGACCTCTTCGTCGCGGCCGATGACCGGATCAAGCTTGCCGTCGCGCGCCTGCTTGGTGAGGTTTACGGTGAATTTATCCAGAGGATTTTTTGTGTCCTCTGGTGGCTGATATGTTCCTTGCATAGGACTATTGTAAAACCAATTGGCAGACTTGTCAAGTGATTGCTAAGTATGGGTGTGATAAGATAATTCAATGACTCTCTGTAGCGCATGTGGCCAATTATTATTGGTGTTCATGTTCTTTACTACTACAGTTTCGGCCGCAGATTATTATGTGAATCCCGCAGGCGCCGATACTAACCCCGGTTCAACAGTCGCACCATTCAAAAATATTCAAAAGGCCGTTGATTTGGCTATGCCAGGTGACACGGTGCACCTTCAAGATGGCATTTATTTACAAGACGTCATTTCCAAGCGAAATGGGCAAAGCACTCTACCCATTACGATCACTGGATCAAAAAGCGCATTTGTATTAGGAGCAGGAGCGGCGCGGATTGTTGAAATAAATCATGATTATATTGTCCTCGACGGATTTACGATCGACGGGAACTGGGGAGCCGACACGAACAGTGCATCGGCTTACCGTGACAAACTCATTTACATAATTGGAAAAGACGTCCGAGAAGGGGTAACGGGTTTAAAACTACAGAACATGACGATTCAGAACGCGGGGGGTGAATGTGTTCGGCTGCGGTATTTTAGTCACGACAACGAAATTGCCCATAACATCATAAGTACCTGCGGCATAGTAGATTTTAGATTTAACGGCGGCGGGAAAAATGGCGAGGGAATTTATGTGGGGACTGCGCCTGAACAGCGGGGGCAAAATGGCGCGCCGACAACTGACCCCGATATAACGCAGAACAACTGGATTCATGACAATATCATTAATACACAGGGGAATGAGTGTGTTGATATTAAGGAAGACGCAACCAAAAACATCGTTGAAAGAAACGATTGCACAGGCCAAAAGGACCCCGAATCCGGTGGGTTTGATTCACGCGGCAACGCAAATGTGTTCAGAAATAACAAGGTATCGGCAAGTGTAGGTGCAGGGGTGCGACTTGGCGGTGATACAGCGCTTTACGGCATCAACAACGACGTGTACAACAATGAAATCACAAACAGTCAAACGGGCGGTATAAAATTCCAAGGACAACCCCAAGGGATCATATGTGGCAATATCATGTCGGGGAATGTTGGTGGAGATGCTGTCGGTACATATAAAGCCCAATTTAATCCAACAGCTCCGTGTACGACATCTCCGGTACCCAGTGACACACCAGTCATAACAGGGGCAGCATGCAGATTAGGCGACGCCAATCATGATGGGAATATATCGCTTGCCGATTATTCGGTCTGGCGACAGATATTCATGCGTCAGTAGAAGAGTGCGTTTTATCGGGTTATGAAAAGATTGGCGGGTATAGCTCCTGGGACCTGCTTGCCGCTTACATCATTTCCAAAGCCTTGCCATTGGGTAAAGTTGGTTATTTCTTGCGAATTCCAGGCCCATGTATTGGTGGTTCCGTAATACGAGTTATTGGTGAAGTGGTTGTTCCAAGTAGTATCGATTCCTGTTGCGTAGTCGGCACATACGCCCGTTTGTGCATGATGGTCAGTACCACTTTCAATATAGTTGTCGTGAACGTTCAGGTTCTGTACTTCGTGTGCGCCATACGCTCCTGACCCACGCTGTTGTTGGAGGCCGATGATACTGTGATAATTTGCTTGGACTACATTATTAAACACCTCAACGTCGCGCGACGCCGAAGCCAAAATCCCGGCTCCATAACACCAACCGGGCCCCTGAAATCCGTTTCTCAGGACGGTGTTATTTTTAATCGTTGCTTTGTAACTAATCTCATGGAAAATACCTGACTCTTCGTTATCGGTTACTAAATTATGGTCATACGTCGTATTAATATTGTCGATGTCGGTCCATAATCCGGGGCCAAAGTTATGATGGACATAGTTGTCTTGAACCAGGAGTCCATCGGTATTGGCAAATTTACTTCCCCCAGCTTCCCACCCTGTGCTAACTGCGTGCTGAAAATTGTTAAAAGCGATTTCGTTATGCAGCACTTTTGCGTCGGTACCCCCCATGCCGAGGCCTTTTTGTCCGTTATATACCATTTTTGAATTCTGCACGGTATTGTTGCTGCCGCTAAAAAATCCAATACCCGTGCCATGATTTAACCGAGCGACAACATTGTCGACGGTCCAGTTGTTTCCACCCGTAACTGCAAAATCGCCATTTTGAATCGCCCCAAATTGGGTGGGATTCGCATATTTTTCTATCACAAGATTTTTAACAGTAACGCCATTTTGTCCGCCGCCATAAATTGCATGACGTACGACGCTGGTCTCAATTTTCTTGCCAGCCGGGTTGTCAGCTATGTAAATACGATTTGCGGGATAATCGAAAAACCATTTTCCCGGTCCGACTTGGCTTTTGTCGGGCACATGCAGAAGCGCTTGGTCGTTAATAAACGTATCTTCGGGGTGATCGCAGCGGATCACTTTGTCGCATTCGCCGTGGACCTGACCTTCTTGGGTTTGTCCGTCTACGTACCAAAGCGCCCCTTCGGACTGAAAATTGGTGAGAAGACGGGAGCCATTTAGTATCGTTGTTTCTCCTTCACCCACAATCGTGTCTCCTTCTTTAGGATCAATTTGGTCTTCGCGATAGGTTCCTGCTTTTACACAAATGACACTCTGTGTAGGATTTGTGTCAATTACTTGCTGAATCGATTGTCCGGGGGAAACGGTGATACCCCCTGCAGGGCACGCGGCAGAACTGGGCGGCGTAGTGGGTGAAACGCTCGGTGCCCCTGCCATAAATATCTTTCGCCACACTGAGTAGTCGGCGAGTGTTACTTTTCCGTCACCGTTTGCATCGCCTTCGATACATGCATTCTGGGCATCGGTCTGGGTAGGGCGTGTTCCCGACATCAAAACGACTGCAAAAAAAAATAAAAAAATAACAGTAAGTACGCGTCCCCAGTAGTTTTTAGGAGTATTACGGTGGCGGCTCATAGAAGGTCAGATTCATTATATACAGAATCGGAGTGTATTACGCAGTCGGCGGACCCCATGGGTGGCATTTGAGAAGTCGCTTCAATCCGAGCAAGGCACCTTTTTGAATGCCATATTGGTCGATTGCCTGAGCGGTGTATTCAGAGCATGTTGGAGAGAATCTGCACCCACCACCGTCGGGAATCCCCAGGACCCGATGAAAGACTAAAGAGAGCATCTGGTAAAGCCGAATGAGAACGAGTGCTAAAAATCGTAGCGGGTGTGCTTTCATAAAGCATAGTATAAAATATGGATATGAAAATAACTGTTATAACGCTCTTTCCGGCGATGGTGACGCCATTTTTCACCGAGAGCATTTTGAAACGAGCATCAGCGAAAAATCTTGTCGATATTCAGGTCGTAAATTTGAGAGAGTTTGCACAAGATAAATACGGGACCGTAGACGAGAGTCCGTACGGGGGTGGCGCGGGTATGGTCCTTAAAGCCGATGTCATTGGCCGAGCACTTGATTCAGTGGGCAGGGGACACATCGTCCTTACTTCAGCAAAAGGAAAGCCCTATGTGCAGTCTAAAGCGCAAGAATTTAGCAAGCTTGACCACCTGGTGATTATCGCCGGTCACTATGAGGGAGTCGACGAGCGGATAATGGATCATGTCGATGAAGAGATTTCGCTGGGGGATTTTGTGATGACGGGCGGGGAAATGGCCGCCGCTGCAATCGTTGATTCTGTGGTTCGACTTATTCCGGGGGTTTTGAAAAAAGAAGAGGCCACGGTGATCGAGTCTTTTTTCAAAACCCCTCTCAACGAACTCATAAAAGTGGTCGGCGAACATGAAACGCTTGTCGCGCTCAGAGATCGCGGTGTGACCGAAGTCCAGCTTCTTGAATATCCCCAATATACGCGGCCTGAGGAATTTGATGGAAAAAGGGTCCCCGATATCTTGTTATCGGGGGACCACAAGAAGATTCATGAATGGCGCTTAAAAAAAGCATTCGAAGAAACGCTCACTAAGCGCCCCGATCTATTGAAGTAGACTATTACTTCGTTCTTACCTATTTTTGTTGACATACGGTAGTAAAAAGAGTTAAATTCCTTTTATGAATATTATAAAAACGACCCCTAAAACCTTTTCAGAATCATTGAATGCGATGGACGGTATTTCAAAAAAAACCGTAGAGGAACATATGAAGTTGTATACTGGATATGTAAATAAATACAACGAGATTCAAGAGAAGCTTGTTGCGCTTACCGACGATGATTACACAAACGCAAATCAAGTATTTTCAGCAATTCGCTCACTGAAAGTTGACTTGTCATTCGCCTATGGTGGGATTGTTAATCATGAAATCTACTTTGCACATCTCGGAGGAAAAGGCACCGATCCGTCAGGAGACTTGATGACTCAAATCAAAAAAGACTTTGGTTCGTTTGAAACATATAAAAAAGATGTGAAAGCCACCGCGATTGCAGCACGCGGGTGGGTATGGACTGCGTGGAATCACGCCGAGAAGCGGTTGTTTAACTACCTCGGCGACGCGCAGAATACGTTCCCCGTGTGGGGCGCGTCGCCTATTATGGCACTCGATACCTATGAGCATGCATACTTCATTGATTTCGGAGCAGCACGAGCCGGGTACATAGAGGCATTTTTCAAAAATATGAACTGGGACGTTGTCTCAGAAACCTTTGCATCGGTGCGAAACGTAGTATAATGGCAGCGTATGTTTTCACTGCAGTCAGTCAGTAAATCGTTTGGGGCGAAGGAAGCGCTGCGAGGCGTTAATCTCGAGGTCAAAACCGGCGAAATTATAGGATTTTTGGGTCCAAATGGCGCGGGTAAAACGTCTACCATGCGTATTCTACTGGGGTATCTTCAACCCACTTCGGGAACCGTCACGGTCTTTAAGAAAAACCCTGTACTAGATCGACTCGAAGTACTTTCATCGGTTGGCTATCTTCCCGAAAATAATCCACTCTACCCCGATATGAAGGTACACGAATACTTGTCGTACATTGCCGAAATAAAGGGTGTTACCGATTGGGTTGCCAAGTCATCGATGGTGGGATTAGAGGACGTGCTGGACACGAAAATAGAGGCGCTTTCTCGTGGGTTTCGCCAGCGAGTGGGGCTTGCGGCCGCACTTTTGGGGGACCCAAAAATGCTCATACTCGATGAACCCACATCGGGGCTTGATCCCCTTGAGCAGGAGCGCATAAAGTCGCTTATTAAAAAGATCGCAAACACCGAAGGACGTAATAAAAGGACCGTTATATTTTCGACCCATGTGTTGTCAGAGGTCGAAAGCATTGCCACGAGATTAGTTATAATCCACGAAGGCGCGATTGTGTATGACGGAAAAAAACCAGCAGGACACGGAAGCGTCGA
>JACOTV010000112.1 GCA_016178125.1 Candidatus Microgenomates bacterium
CAATCGAGGTATCGGTTCCACTGGTTGAGTCAAAGGTCCAGGTAAATCCACTTCCTGAGCCGAACGTGGAGTTTGCGATCTCGGTGGTATCAAGGCTAACCGTGACGGCGGTGCCGGACTCTGATGTATCAATTCCATTGCCTGAACCTGAAACGGTAAACGTGTTTCCTTGAACGACAGAACCACTTCCACTGTCACCGGCTGCGGTGAAGAGGGTTCCTGAAACATCAGAAGAGGGAATTGTTGAGCCAACAGAAAGAGTACCGCTTGTTGACTTCACGTATCCAGTGCCAAGACCACTAAACACGATTGTCCCACTTGAGGTGATTCCGGTGGCGGCTGCGACGGCACCACTACTATTTACTTGGAACTGAGAGCTCGATCCCACGCTTAACGCAGCCGCAGGATTGGTTGTTCCAACACCTAAGTTGCCGGAGAAGGTTGAAGTCCCCGCAGTTACAGCTATCGAGCTGTTACCAAAGGCAACAATGGGATCGGTTCCGCCAGTTGAGTCAAACGTCCAACTGAACCCACTTCCTGATCCAAAGGTGGTTGTTCCAATTTCCGTCGTATCAAGTGTTACGGTTATTGTGGTTCCTGATTCCGAGGTGTCTATACCGTTTCCGCCCCCAACAACGCTAACGGTATTTCCTTGTGAAACTGCTCCCGAACCGCTGTCACCCGCAAATGTAAATAGCGTTCCCGTTAACTGAGAAGTCGCAATTTGGCCACTCCCGTTTATAACAGACGTGCCGTTCACCGTAAGTACCGAATCCCATCCTGCCCCAATATTTATTGCGGTTTCAGTAGCAGCGGTGCCAGTTAGAGCCCCAACCTTAATGGCATTCAAGCTAACCTGTGCGTCACCCGTCACATCGGCAATATTTATTACGTTCGCCGTATTTGTCCCACCCGTTGCGTTTCCAATCGTGGGGGAGATATTAAACCCCTGAGAAACATTGGTTCCTGTGGTATCTGCTGGTGAGGCATATGTTATAGAAGCGGTGTTTTGAGTTGAACCACTGTCGGCAGAAAGCGTTCGTGAAGTGGTATAGCCTCCGGACATAGTGGTCAGGCCGCTGAATGTTGGATTATTGATGACCGCGATCGTGAGGTTTCCGTTTGCGCCTGCATCGGTTAACGATATGTTCGTTCCCGCGGTAGCTACGCGTTCATTCGTTAGGGTGCTATTTGTTGCAAGCGTGAGATATTGGGCATCAGCGGGAGCGCCTGTTCCCGAACCTCCACAATTTCCGCTACTCAAACAAACAGTTCCTGTGCTATCGGGAAAGGTGATCGTATTATTTGTCGAAGGATCTGCAAATGCCAGAGATGTCGTAAAGCTGTTGTCTGTTGCCCCCTGAAATACCAAAGGTGTTCCACCTGCGACTTGACCAGTGAAGGTGATTCGATCTGTTGTAGCGTCTCCAAGGGTTGTATTTCCCGATATGGTGGCAGAGCCCGTTATAGCAAGTGTTCCACCACTTGGCGCGAGGGTGGCAACTCCTGATGAGTTTACCGTGAACGAAAGGTAGTTCGATGCATCATATCCCAGGCGCAATTGTTCCGTGGTTTTGACAACCTCGAGTTTGGCGTTTGGAGAAGTCGTGCCTACTCCTACAGCATCGGTTGCGGTAGAGAGTCTTACCGTTGTCCCATCATCGGTAAATCCGCTATCTGTGGTCGAGGATCCGGTAATCGTCACTTTTTTATTTGTAGCATCGGTGGTTATCGTTATGCCTGTCCCTGAAACAAGAGTAAGCGTATCTGTTGAGGAGCCTGCGACTACGTC
Source organism: Candidatus Microgenomates bacterium (assembly GCA_016178125.1). Lineage (GTDB taxonomy): Bacteria > Patescibacteriota > Microgenomatia > UBA1406 > GWC2-37-13 > JACOTV01. The sequence continues at coordinate 1,793 of JACOTV010000112.1, forward strand.
TGATTGTCCTGAGACCGAGATTGTTTCAAATGAGTTAGACGCTGCGCTACTTGCACTCGAGCTGATCTTCAGGCCTTCGATTGTGATACCCGATCCAGCTTCTAGAGAAACTGATCCGGTACTTCCTTGAATAGAAGTGACTCCGGTATTGGTGAACGTGTTTCCTGCGACGGTTATGCCCGTTCCGCCGGTGAATACGATGTCGCCCTTAGCTCCGCCGATTGAGGTAACGCCACCTGCTGCATCGCTACTAATTATGGGGTTTTGCTTGTCGCCACTGATCGTTATGCCTGGACCTGCGTTAAGTCCATATACTATATTAGGAGCCGTGATATCTTTCTTGAAAACAGCAGGAATATTGAAGTAAATGGTGTCAGCAAAATTACCATCTTTCGTATCTTTCTCGGCCAAAACCTGCCCAGAGTCGGAGTACTCGTTTATTGCAAGTGGTGGTCCTTGTGGTTTATGAGTTTTTGGCTGAAATGCGTAGAAGTTGAAGTTTAGCTTATGTTGCTGGGCTAATACTGTTACCAGTATAAGCGTCAATAAAATAATAATACCAGCCTTTTTAAGCATATTTTCAGTGTAAGGAATTGGTAATAAAGAGTCAAGCAAATATGGCCCTTTTTTAGACAAAGTTGAACAATGTTATATATATAGAAAGTCATGACAGTCTAACTCAATATGCATGAACGTTGTGTTTAGCCTCAAAAGCAGGGTTTAGCGCTATATAACCATATAAGACGTCTTGTTATTGCGCTTTGTTTTTTAAATCCATATACTCATAATATGCGTTTAATCGCAGGTGTATTTTGTATTGGTTTAATACTGTTAATTCAGCCGTTATTCGTGCGTGGCCAGCAGTTTTCTACGGGAATTGCGCGCTACGCAGACGTGGAGGGTGGCAAGGCACAAGAAGGCGATGTAATTACCACGTCAGCTCGTGGCTTTGCGCTTGCGAATAATCCCTACGATTCAAAGGTACAGGGAGTCATAGTTGATAATCCCGCTATTTACTTCCGTTCAACCACGGATCAAGGTAAAAAATTCCAATACATAAACGAGGGAGATGTGTACGTCCGTGTTTCAACAGCTAATGGGCCGATTGCCCGGGGAGATGTGCTTTCAACGTCAAACATGCCTGGTATCGCGATGAAAGCGACGAAATCGGGATACATCATCGGGACGGCGCAAGATGATTATTCGAGCTCATCACCGACAAAGATTGGGAAGATTCGCATGTCATTTGGTGTGCGCTACGTAGCAAGCCGTGTTGGGCTTGGAACGTCGTTATTTGATATCTTTAATTTATCTGCACTTGCGACCTACGAACAGCCTTTAACCGTGTTTAAGTACGTTTTGGCAGGTATCGTTGCGATTATTTCTTTGAGCTTTGGGTTCCTCTATTTCGGGCGGATTGCGGCCATGGGAATTGAGGCACTCGGCCGCAATCCGCTAGCTTCACGCATGATTCAACTGGGGATCTTTCTTAACGTCGTATTAACTGCTATGATCATTGGAGGGGGTATATTTATCTCTGTGTTAATTTTGAGGCTATAAATTACTTGAGAAATGTTAAATGATAAATAATTTTCTATGCCAGCCGAAATAATTCCACTAATATTTACGTTCGTAAGTCTTTCTATTTTGGCTTTTGTGCTGGTCTATGCCTATGGTTTAAGCAAAAAAGCAGCTCGCTTTTCTCAGGACGAAAATAAAATCTACGAAGAATCAAATCGGGTCATGGAAGACGCGATGCAAAAAGCAAAACGTATATTGCAAGAAAGCATAGATAAAGCCAAGAAGATGCTTGCTCAGACTGACTATTTTCAGCGCGAA
>JACOTV010000115.1 GCA_016178125.1 Candidatus Microgenomates bacterium
ATTACCCGCGCAGTACCCAGGGAAAACGAGGGCATGGTGAACAAATAAGAAGCTTTCTTGAGCTGTTTTACGACGTCATCCATAGCGCCAGTATAACACAGACGTTATTTGATTTTCTTTCGGAGTTCGACCAAAACGTCGTGAGCAATATCTTTCCCGCCGAGTCCGAATGCCAGTCCCCCAGCCAAGGCCAACATGCCTACGATTCCGGTAAAGAGAATTCGTATGAGGTCCTGCGCAACACCAAGTTGGTTCAGAACGACCAGTATCGTGAAAAACAACACGGTTGCACGTGCCAGTCCCGAAAGAATATGAGTCGACGGTGAACCAAACGTTTTTGCGCTGCGCCTCACAATATCGGCTAATAAGTTTGCACACACGAGCCCAATAAATCCGATAACAACTGCAATAATGATATTTGGCAGATACAGAACAAACTGGTCAATAACTGCCGTTGCACGGGTGAACCCCCATGTTTCAAGAGCAGGGACCAAAAACAAGAGTACGATTGCCCAGCGGATTACCTCACCGAGAATTTCTTCCCAGAGGCGAATTTCGCCCTTCTCGAGTAGTTTTGCATGCTGAAAAAATGCTTCAAATCTGAAGAACGTAAACAACGTCAGTAAGAGTCGTTTCACCAAGTTTGCGACGATGAGACCTATAAGCAAGATAATGAGCCCTATGAAAAAATTAGGCAATGCGCGAACAAAACTCCGGGAGAAGGTGAACCAAATCTCATTTACAATGTCTAACATTATTGCGTAATATTTTCAAAAAACTTGAGTTCTTGGACCGATTGATCGTAATGCAATACGATCGACATCACATCCATTGATAGTTTATGACGCGTCAGGGAATTTTGCAACACATATGCCTGTGCTGAGTGGAGCATATGGCGCATCTTGTAGTAATTAACCGCTTCATAGGGTTTCCCGTGACCGATTCCTATACGCGTTTTTACTTCGATAAAATGAATAACCTCGTTCAGTTCGGCGATCAGATCGATTTCACCAAACCGTGTGCGCACATTGGTATCAATGATCCGGTACCCGAGCGCGCGCAGATGGTCATAGGCAAGTTGCTCGCCTCGTTTTCCCGTCAAAATATTACTCATCGGGGCGATTATAGCAGACGAAGAAGAAGATTATACCGATTTGCGGCGGTAGATTTTGCGGCGAAGCTGTTGATCTGAAAGGCCACGCACAAAGTAGGCTTTTGCTTTTTGGTAGTTTCCTTTTTTGGCAAGCGCTATGCTTGCGATAAAGGGTGAAGAAAGTGGGATGATGCGCTCAACGCCGATGCCTGAGCGAGTGATTTTACGCACGGTGATCATACGGGTTCCTTCGTCTTTGCCACGAATTTGAAGCAGCATGCCGGTAAATTTTTGCTGACGTTCTTTTTCGCCTTCTTTAATGCGATACACCACATCTAGGGTGTCTGAAACGTTGTATGTCTTGTCTTGGTAATTAAACGAGTTTGCCATGTAAGAGATATTATATAAGGACGATAGCCGTTTTGCAAAGCATTTATGCCTATTTAACTACTATAGGTTTTATAGTATAATACCACCTATGCCTGAACGAGAGCCAATGTACCCTATAGTTGAACGTCCAGAATCATCAAAGACATACGTATACCCATATGCACTTCGCAGCGCTGAACGGGTTATCCGTGATCTTGATCTCTTGTTGGCCGAACCGTTTACCGCCGGTCAGCGCGACGTCGACGTGGTGGGAATCTGCATGGGCGTTAAAAGCCAGTCGAGTGATCTGGCGGCGGGTCGATTAAGCCCGCTTTCGATCCATTTGCCCCAAGACCGTCCTCCGACTACCGAACAAACCTATCACGTACTCCACGAACAAACAACTCTGTATATGATGCCACTTGACGACTCGTTTGAAGAAAACGAGCGTATATACCAGGGCGGATCATATTCTTATCGCTTGGAACGTGCTGCTTCTGACTCCGAGCCCATCACGCAACAACGGCACACCGCCACCTTGATGAGTGTACCGGCTATTTCCCCTCGCATTCTCGAAGGACACCTTTTAAACCGCGATAGTAGCAAATACGACGCTCTCATTACGCTGCCTTTGAATAAGTTTGGCGAGGCGATCACCGAAGGTCGCTATGAAGAAGACCAACATGCGTGGGAATTGCTGGAATCTTCGACACACCGAGCGCCTGCTGCAGGCACCCCAGTGAAGCTCACCGAGGAGGAACAGTCAATGCGCGACGAGGAGCTCAATGATCTCTTAAAATTCCTGGTCGACCGAGACGATGAATATAAAGCATCCATTGCGCATCGCATCGAAATGAAACTTCCGACTGACGCGCCCGAAATTGATCACGGATCGCTTATTACCGCCTACGCATCGCTCGTCGAACGTATGGGACATGCCGAGGCGCGCAACGTAATGAGTTCGACGATAAATGCCCTGCATGCAGATTTGTATTCGTCATGGTTTCGGAGGCAAGAAGCATCTCAGCTTACGAAACGACGTAATGAGCGCAAAGATACCGACGAGCCGGTGAATGTTCGCTTTGAACGGGCGGCCCGGCTCAGAGACCTTCTTCGAACCGGCAACCATGGAACAGATATTCTGCATATTATGCCGATCGCCGTTCAAACGCGTGAAGAGGGAGCATACGGTACTCAGGCCTTTGCCGATTTTGAAGCACTATGGAGTGATGTTCATAAGCGTTCTCTCAGCGATTTTCACGTAGATTTTGACCGTCATATGCAAGAGAGCAGACCCGAAACAGCGTATGAACGTGCGCGACTCAGTAGTGCACTTCATGACCGAAGCATGCACGAAATTGCAGAAGTGTTTGGAGTCGCGCTTACCTATGTCGAAAAATGTTGGGATCGTTCCCTGACGGTGGTGCCCGAAATGGGAGACGGGTTGAAAACTGCCGATGAAGACATTCGTGCAACCCTTGATTCCAAAGTTCACGAATTATGTAATGAAATTCATAATGCCGATTTACCTGAACTCTATCATTGGTACAAAAAGGGACCAAACGAACGTATCCGATTCGAAGCAGGACGTCAACTAATGATGTTCCTTCACGAGCTGGCAGTAAGCGATACGTACGAAACCGCTCGCAGCGATCGCAATCGACTCTTTTCGACCGCAATTGATGACTATTTTGGCGCCGACCAGGGAAGGACCATAGAAATTGGCGGACGCGAGGTCCCGGTGCGTTACTCTCAGTCAACTGGAAACTTCGCGGTCATAGACGAAAAACGCGCAAAAACAGAAGGAAG
>JACOTV010000068.1 GCA_016178125.1 Candidatus Microgenomates bacterium
AGACAAGATCGGAGGTATTCAGGTACAATGCCTTACATGACCTGCCCCAGTTGCCGCGAACAGATGCGAAGCATAATGCTCGATAACCAAGAAATCTTGCATTGCGCAAATTGCGGCTCCAGCTTCTTCGAAGATAACGGCATAAATCGCATTGGCATAGAGCGCGCACGTGAACTTGCCAAAGAACGATATAATCGGGGCTCTGCAATAGGACCAAAACCAACTTGCCCTCGCGACGAATCGCAGCTCAAGCTATTAGCCAACGTTGAATCAATCCCCGCGACTGTTAGATTGTTCCAATGCCCTCAATGCCTAGGGATACTGGCCGGAGCCGACGATCTCGAACTCTTCAAGCGCGCACAGCTGAGTAAGCTCGACTACTTTAAATCCTGGAATTTACCCCTTGGGTCACTCCGCGGAGTACTTGCTATAGGATTACTCGTGCTTCTTAGTGGGTCTCTTTTTTGGTCATTTAACACGCTGAGCAAAGAAGCTACTATACGGTCCGAAGCTGCTGGATTGATCAAACATGTAGATGTATCTCAAACTGACAGCTATATATTCTTTTCATTCCGCACCAAAACACCGGTTCGGGCAACGCTTATTATAGAAAACCGAGCCGATCACTCAATAACCACTCAGCCAATGTCTGGGGATCTAAAAACGGTGCACACGGTGAGTATTCCCCGCCCCGCAGATACGAAGCTTATCTTCTATCGTGTACGACTCGAAGACGCAGACGGCCACACGGTTGACACCAAAGAAGTCGAGGTAAAATAACGTTATACTTTTAAAGAAAGTGTTTTTAGTTTTTCGAGCATTTTGCTCACTTCGGGGTCAACCCCTTTATAGGCGACTGCGGCATCTGACGGATCAACCACATTCACCGAGAGTCCAGTCCCGAGTTCAAACCCTGCGCGATGAACAAAGCGAGGAATAATACGCATGTACCAGTTTTCGCGTGGACTGATGTAGTAGTTGTAACCAAACTCTACCTTCCAATCCCCCTCTTTATATATGTGATATAGCTGATTCAGCATACTTTTCATAAGAGCAGCCAATTGGGCCATTTCGACGTCAGTAATGTCGCCATAGAGGGTTTTCTTATTTTTCGGAACGATCCACAGTTCATACGGCCACTGCGAAAAGTCGGGGCAATACGCGATGAAATTCTTTTCCTCGGTCACCACGTTGTTTAGTGGTTCGCGAGTTAATGAGTCTAAATTGATCTGCGGTGGAATGATCACAATTTGCGAATGCGGATGTTTGAGTGATGCCCCGGCGTGTTCACCATGGTTACAGAAAATAAAGACTTGCCCATCTTTCTTATTTACGTTAAACCGCTCGCGGTATGCGCGCAGTATGTTTTCGACGTGCTTCACGGGTAAATCCTGGATGTCCTTTTTGGGGTCAGGCGAATGGATCACGACTTCGTGTAGATCGGTAATGGGATATTTGTTGCGCACGACACGCACCTGCCACCCTTCTTCACCCGGCTTCCCTCTCCCAATTCTGAATACCTCATCGTCAAGTTGTGATTCGTTGCCTTCGGCAAACGGATCTTTTTTCTTCTCATCGTTTGCGGTAACAGGGCGTTTTACGCGGTTTTGGGATATGATGACCCATCGACGCGAAGAGATATCGGGAACGTACTTAGACATACTCATTTCAGTCTATGGTATCCACTTTCCTTTTGCAACGTTTATAATGTCGGTAACGTTTATGAAATACATTGTCGGACTGGGCAATCCCGGTCAAAAATATATGAACAACCGGCACAATGCCGGACATATGTTTATTGATTTTTTGAACAATAAGAATATCACCAGTGTGAAAGGTATGAAAACTGACTGCTTCATGAACGTTTCAGGGGTGTTTGTTAAGAAGCAGGTGAATTCCCAGAACATCTCGCTAACCGATCTGTTTATAGCGCACGACGATCTCGATATTCCCCTCGGCTCATTTAAGATCCAGCTCGGACGAGGCCCCAAAATCCACAATGGGATCGATTCCGTCGAGCAAGAACTGGGGAGCGAAGCATTTTGGCGAATCCGCATTGGAATTGACACTCGTACAGCAGCGGGCGGAGCGCGCCCCTCAGGCGAAGAATATGTGCTTTCGGACTTCACCGCCGACGAACTAAAGACACTTGCCGAAACGTTCTCTCAAGTTGCCATAAGGCTTAAGACTGTATAAAATACATGAGCGATATGACAAACGCCGATCAGCTTGTAAAATTCGTTCAGAAGCAACTGGGTGATCGTCAGTTTATTGTGGCAATTCAACGCGAACCGTATCTTCACGAGTTCGATGGAAAAAGTATAAAAGCAAAAAAAACGGCAGGAGGCGCTCACATCCTCATGGATGGCATTCTGCGTAAGGTCGGTGGGACCATGGTTGCCCTGGGCTCTGGATCCGCAGACGCCGAAGTAGTCGATAAAAAGGGCCGTATCAAAGTTCCCCCAAACCAAGACAAATATACCCTCAAGCGTATCTTCTTAAACGAAAAAGAAATGGACGGATTCTATTATGGCTTTGCAAACCAAACGCTGTGGCCGCTGTGTCACGCCGTATTTGTACAACCACATTTTAGTGAAACCTGGTGGAAGTCCTACGTTGAAGTGAATAAAAAATTCGCTCAAGCAATTCTTGAGGAGATTAAAGGCGATAAGGCGTTCGTCTGGGTAAACGACTACCACCTTGCGCTTCTTCCCCAGATGATCAAAGAAAAAAAGCCAAACGTCACGATAGGCACGTTCTGGCATATTCCGTGGCCAACCCACGAAATATTCCGTATTTGCCCATGGCGTAAATTAATCCT
>JACOTV010000104.1 GCA_016178125.1 Candidatus Microgenomates bacterium
GGGTACATTAATGCGATTGACGACAGTAGTAAATTTACGACGATACTCGATCGGTTTTATAATGCCGTAACTCAGGACCATTTCTATACGAACAATGCTGCGGAATCGTCGAATCTGAAGGCTAATGGTCAAGGATACGTATTCGAATTCCCCGCAGGCTGGACTTTTGGAAGCCAAGCGTTGGCGGCTGCGGCTAGCAATCCTCCCGCGACCAATCCACCCGCATCGAATCCCCCAGTAAGTAGCGGACCAGTGACTAATACGCCACCTCAGACCCCCGGTAATCCCGTTACATCAACAGGAAGCGGAGCTCCCGGCTATCAGAACTATACGCGATATTCACTTGATTGCACAAACGGCATAAGTGTAGCTTCCACCTATGTTGCCGACCCGGCGGACCCCACGAAGCCAAATATCTATTTCAACGTAGAGCAAGTGACCGGTGCTACTCAGTCAACTCCTGGAACAGGCACGTTACTCGGTCAAGGTGTCGTTCCCAATGGGGGAACATACAATGACCCGCATGTTGCGTGGAGTTCGGTGGGAGTTCCCCTGCAGTTCTATGTGTACACATTTAAAGAAAATACCGATCCAAAGGCAGAATGGACCATCCATGGTGTTGACGCAACAGGCAACGATGTCTCGGCGGCAAACGGTCAACCTGCACCACAACCGTATTCTATACAGTGTCCGGCAGGAGGCACACCCCCCGCAACCCCGGGTCAACAAACTCCCGGCGGTGGCACCGTGCCACCTATCGTAAACGATGGGACTTCGCCAGTGCCTGAGGGGACTACTAAAACTGATATGGAGATAACTATTAGAATTAAACTTCCAGACGGTCCAGGAACCGTGAGTGGCAATGCCCCAGCAGTACCAACGATCCCCGTCGAAGTTGAACTAACCAACGGATACCAAGGGGGGGACTCTGCAAACCTGTCGGTCCAGTTCACTTGGAAAGGGGCAGGTGTTTGGGAAGGGAAGGTCCCAGCACAACTGATACCAGGCTCCCATTTCACCCTGAGCATATGGCCCGACAAGCATTCGAAGAAAACCCTCTGCCAGGCAGGTCCGAATTCTCCGCACGTAATGTACCCCACCACCTATGAATGTAATGGAACAGATGGCACCATATCGCTTAAAGCCGGCGCTAATCTGCTGGACTTCTCAAGTGTATTAATCGGCGCTGGTGACCTAAATGTTGATAAGCTGCGTGACGGACATATTGATGCACAGGACCTATACGAGCTTTCCCAATACATCATTAAGCAGGATCGGAATAATTTGAATGCAGGAGATATAAATATGGATGGCGTGGTAAACCAGCGAGATTACGATTTGGCAGTTTGGTCACTCGAGAATGTGACTCAATAATATGGATCAATTTCAGTCAGCCAGGAGAGCAACATACGTCATAATCGGCTTATGCATGGTCGTGCTCATTGGCTCGGTATTATCGGGAAGCGGACTCTTGAGTTTTGTCAACTTTGCTCAGTTTAACCCGTCACAGAAACAAGGCCAACTTGACGAATTTTCAAATGAAGACGGATACATTGAGCTAAAGCCAACCGGGAATAAGAAAGTTTTTACTCAAGGCACCAATGAGACAATCGATGTGAATATTTCGCTTAGAGATAAAGAAATTGCTGGCTATACGGTGCCGATTTCGTATGATGACACTAAATATTCGTTTGTCGGGATTGAAAACTCAGATACGCGATTTAATTTATACTCACGAAACGAAGGAAATTCCTATTTAATACTTGTCGGCATACAACAGCCAAATAATACCGACAAAATCACGCTCTATAAGGCGACCGTTGCTAGACTTATCTTCAAACCCAGGGGAGGAGGTCGTAGTGATATTTCGGTAAAAGATAAAACACCCAAAGGATATACACTGAAACTCATAAACGAAAAAAATGATGCACTCGTTCCATCATTTGGAACCCTCCAGGTAACCGCTAAATAACTCTCTGCCTGTGGTATCATGTAAGCGCTATGCAAACACCACAAGACGATCTTCAATTCGATTATAAATATGGGTTTTCAAAACCCGAAAATTATTCGTTTAAAGCCGAAAAAGGCTTAAACGAAGAAATTGTACGCAATATATCGAAGCGGAAAAACGAACCTGCTTGGATGACCGAGTTTCGTGTGAAAGCGTATAAGATTTTTCTCGAGAAGAAAATGCCTGACTGGGGAGGAGACCTTTCGAAAATAAACTTTGATTCATATTATTACTACATTAAACCCGTTAAAGACCGCGCAAATGCATGGACTGATTTGCCTGACGAAATTAAAGACACGTACGATAAAATAGGCATTCCCGAGGCCGAAAAGAAGTTTCTTTCGGGGGTTTCTGCTCAATACGAATCAGAGGTTGTGTATGAGAGCGTAACAAAACTCCTAACCGAGCAAGGTGTTATTTTTATGGACTGTGATTCGGGACTTAAGAAGCATCCTGAGATCTTTAAGAAGTATTTTTCTACCGTTATTCCTCCGCATGACAACAAATTTGCAGCGCTTAATTCGGCGGTATGGAGTGGTGGATCATTTGTGTATGTTCCCAAAGGCGTACACGTAAAACTACCCCTTCAGGCCTATTTCCGCATTAATGCTCAAAACGTTGGGCAATTTGAACGCACGCTCATTATCGCCGAGGAAGGAAGCTATGTGCACTACATAGAAGGGTGTACGGCTCCTATTTATCAGACTGGCGAGGACTCCTTACACAGTGCGGTTGTCGAGATTATTGTCAAAAAGGGAGCACGTGTACGATACACCACAGTTCAGAATTGGAGCAATAATGTGTACAACTTGGTAACCAAAAGAACTCGTGTCGAAGAAAAAGGATTTATGGAGTGGATCGATTGTAATATAGGCTCGCAGCTCACCATGAAATATCCTTCCTGTTACTTAATGGGAGACGGCGCACGCGGTGAGGTTCTTTCTATCGCGTTTGCGGGGAAGGGGCAACACCAAGATGCAGGCGCTAAAATGTTTCATTTTGCACCCAATACATCGTCACGAATCGTTTCGAAATCGATCTCAAAAGACGGTGGCCGCACCTCGTATCGCGGCCTCGTTCAGGTGCGGCCGGGCGCCAAAAACTCTTCGGTCTATGTTTCATGTGATGCGCTCATATTGGATCCCCAATCGCGTTCAGATACCTATCCGTACATGAAGATTAAGGAAAGCGACACCAACGTACAGCACGAGGCAACGGTTGAAAAGCTCGGCGAAGAAAAAATCTTTTATCTCATGGCGCGCGGCATTTCAAAAGGCGAAGCCGAAGGAATGCTGGTCAACGGATTCATAGAACCTATTGCCCGCGAAATTCCTCTCGAGTATTCCATAGAACTGAATCGTCTCATTAATTTAGAAATGGCCGGCAGTGTCGGATAACCATGAAATTTATTCATTTAAACCACGAAAAAAATACCGACATAACCCTCACCGAACCGGGGAAATATGTTGCGTTCATGAAAAATATCTCAGGAGAATTCATCTTTCATATGGAGGCTGAGAAAATCGATCTTGAGATATATGGCGTTTTTGACGGCAAAAACCAAGATGACTTTCGGATTCATACCGTTCAGCATCATGCGGCTCCCAATTCCATATCAAACCTTCTCATAAAAGGAGTCTTCGATGATGAGTCAAAATTCCACTACACTGGTTTAGTGAAAATCGATAAGAACGCGCAGGGAAGTCATGCTTATCAGAAAAATCAAAATCTTATTCTGTCTCCAGCCGTATTCGTCGAATCTGAACCGTTTCTCGAAATAGAGGCCAATGAAGTATTTTGCACGCATGGATCAACAACCGGAAAGTTGAACGAAGATGACATATATTACCTGCGATCGCGGGGTATCAGCGACGGTGATTCGCGCAAACTCTTAGTCGACGGGTTTTTAGACGAAATACTGCATAAATTAAAGTCCGAGCACAATACTACAATATAGTGGCACGGCTGCATCGCTCGTTTAGCCGGGGGTATGAGATAATAAAGACATGTTCGACGCAAAACAACTCCGCGCAGACTTTCCGGTTTTAGTCAACAATCCAGACCTCGTGTATTTAGATTCTGCGGCTACTTCGTTGAAGCCCACACCCGTTCTGGCTGCGGTCGCAGAATACTACGAGCAATACACCGCAAATATTAAGCGTGGCATTTATAAAGCGAGCATGAAAGCGACCGAAGAGTACGAGCGGTCGCGCGACGCCGTTTGCCAACTCATTGGGGCGTCGCGCGACGAAATAATCTTCACCCGCAACACCACCGAAGGACTGAACTTGGTAATGTACGCACTGGGAACAAACATCATCGAGCCAGGCGACGAAATCGTGACCACCATTATGGAGCATCATTCTAACTTTGTTCCCTGGCAGCAGCTCGCCATACAGAATGGGGCGGATCTTAAGATAATGGGAATAACTTCCACGGGAGGGCTCGATATATATGATAGCCATTCAGGTGGGGTGACCTTGGGGGGTATTGTGACCAAGAAAACAAAGATACTTGCGCTGACTCACGTTTCAAATGTTCTGGGTACCATTAATCCGATCAAAGACATTATTGCTTCAGCCCGTCGTATAAACCCTGCGATAGTTGTCGTGGTGGACGGTGCGCAGGCTGTACAGCATCTTTCAGTCGACGTTCGTGACCTTGACTGTGATTTTTATGCGTTCTCCAGCCACAAAATGTATGGTCCCACCGGTGTGGGGGTTCTTTACGGTAAAAAGGCACGCCTTGAAGCAATGCCGCCGTTTCAGTATGGGGGAGAAATGATTCAAGAGGTGCACTTAGACCACACCCTATTCGCCGAACTTCCCGAGAAATTTGAAGCCGGGACACCGGCCATTGCCGAAATCATAGGCCTTCGACATGCGGTAGAATACCTGCGTAGCCTCGCGTCACAAGACGCCGAGCTTCACACGAAGCGCCTATTGAGTCAGCTGCATGAACAAATAACTGCTCTATCCACGGATAGGCTGACTGTATTGAGCAATACCAACCTTGAAGAAAACGTAGGCGTATTTACGTTTTCAATAGAAGGCGCTCATCCGCACGACATCGCGTCAATACTCGACGAATCCAACATCTCCGTTCGCGCCGGGCACCACTGTGCTATGCCACTACACAATCAACTTAATAAGGCGGCGAGTACACGCGTCAGCCTTGGGGTATACAATACTGTATCCGACATAGAAGCATTCATCAACGGATTGCAAAAAGTGCTGAACATATTTTCCTGAAATGCCCGTCTTCTTCCTCCTTCGATTTTCTAATATTGACCACGAAAGTACCCTATAACATGTGTCGATGAAGTTTCCCTGAAAATATGTCTTGCATTCACTATTTAATTAGTATAAATTTATTGAAATGGGACCTAATTTTACTCCACTGGCAGCACCGCAAAATCCACCTTCAGAGCCCATTCACCCAAAGCACTCCTCAAAAGGATTCAACAAGAGATTTATGGGCATAGCCCTTATGGTCCTCGTCGTCGGAGTGGTCTCTGGCTATGTAGCTATCACGAATTTTTTCAACAAATCACGCGCCTCAACTTCGGTACCTCCCGCATATTTCTATACGCCGGGGTATTCACTGTCGTTTGACGGCATCTTTGTTACCGTGAACGACAGTAATGGTTCAGTGCCTCTCAAAGTCGTTGGGTACAAGGGAAATCAACCATATTGGGGTGAAACTTGGACCGCCGTTGGATCGCCGACGGTGACTGACGTTCAGAACGGATCAAAGGTCGAAGTTCCCTGTGGAGATTTCCAAATGGATCTTATTCCACGTAGTTTCCAGGTATATCCATCGCCATCGTACACCGGTGACCGCTATGGTACTCCCGGAGCCGGGGTACTAAAGGCCGCGGTAAACGGTAATCGATCGTGTACTACCCAGCCATCTCCTACACCTCGACCAAGCAATACTCCAACACCTAAGCCCACCAATACACCGACACCAAAGCCTCCAACATCGACCCCAGTGCCTTCACCGACCCCAACTCGTGTGCCGGTCTGTGGAAGCGGCTGCTCAAGCGACTCACAATGCCCAACAGGATTAAAATGCTTCAACGCAGCAATCGGTACCTACACAAGCCCAACAGGAAAGTGTGTACTCGCAAAATGTTTAGTCGAAGGAACGGTATGTTCTGCTGACAAATGCACGGTCATCCCACCAACTCCTACACCAACACCTAAGCCATCAAATACGCCACCTCCAACGGCTACTCTTTCGTGTCCAAAGCCGAACCCGGTAAAGAATTTGCATATCAATTGCCCGATTTGTAAAGGAAGCTAAGTATGAATCCATCAATGCAGTCACCACAACCGATAGCCCAAACACCCAAGAAGAGACGATCACCTGAACAGGTGAAGAAGATCGTGCTCTTGGTGGTAATCCTGTTCATAGGGTTGGCAATCGCACTTGGTGCATATCTGGTGACGCAACAGCAAAATATCGCAAATCGAGCGTCAACTGGCGGGGCTATATCATGTCCCGTCGAGGGTGCTTCGTGCGAATGGGAAGCTGCAACGGTGCCCTTAGGTATGACTGCAGCCGATGAAACTGCCTACAAACAAAGCCAAACGTACAATTACACTATTTTAGACAAGACCGCAAATACCACTATTAAGAGCGGCACTACCACCGCAACGAAGGTAACATTTACCCCAACTATTAATCACACATATGTGTGTAAAGTTGTGACCGTGAGCAAATGCGGTGTCTGCGACGAGCAAAGCGTCGAGGGAACCTGTAACGCGTACACCACCCCTACACCGACTAACTCGCCTACGCCATCGAATTCACCCACGCCATCAAGTACGCCTTCACCCACATTGACGCCTTCACCAACGCCAACACCGAATCCCAAATGCGGATCGACCTGCCAAACAGATGCTGAGTGCCCAGATGCACATGCATGCCGAGACGGCAAATGTATCCTTGCAAAATGCGCACAAGCTGGAGCGGTATGTACCGAGGATAAATGCTCAGTGATCCCTCCGACGCCAACATACACGCCAACACCAACCTTGACGCCTACTCCTACCCCGACAAATACGCCTACCCCAACTGCAACAAATACCCCGACCCCAACGGCTACCAACACGCCCGTTCCGTCGGCTACCGTGACCAACACCCCGACGCCTACGAATACAGGAGCACCATCTGCTACTCCGACCGAAGTAGTCTTGGCTCAAAGCAATCCAACCAATACGCCCGCAGCCACCACGGTGCCGACCATTCCATCAGCAGGCTCCTCAAGCGGCGTGTACTTCATGGTCATCGCAGGCATAGTCTTGGCCTCACTCCTACTCGTTTTCTGATGACGTATAATAGGGGATATGTACAAGGAGATCATTCTTGATTTGTATAAAAATCCTCGTAACTTTCGAGCATTGTCTAACAAAACCCACTCACAACGACTCTATAATCCCCTCTGCGGTGACGACATCACTATTGATCTGTTGGTAGATAAGGCTGACGTAATACAAGAGGTAGGCTTTGTGGGGGAAAGCTGTGCCATATGCCGCGCATCGGCGTCATTACTTACAGACTATATAAAAGGAAAAAAGCGTTCGGAATTGGTACAATTAAACGCAGGTTTTATGCAAGACCTTATGGGTATCGAAATAAGTGCCGGGCGCGTCAAGTGCCTGTTGCTTCCTTTGGAGGTTCTTAAAAAAATGCTATGAAAACAAAAGTTGGCGGATACTTAATAGAAATCGAGCGTGACCTGTGCATTGGTGCGGCGACCTGTGTGGCTATTGCACCTCAAACGTTTAATCTCGACGAAGAAGCAAAGGCCATTGTGCTTGAAGCAGCCGCAGGAGACACCGACGAAACGATCCTTGACGCCGCCAAATCGTGTCCTACAGCTGCTATCATTTTGACTAATGAAAAAGGCGAACGAATTTTTCCCTAATGACGCGAATGATCTGCGCCATCTGCCGACTAATAATAATGAGCGCGAATGTCCGCAGTGTGGTCTGCTGAGTTTACAAGGTATGCCCGGAGGACGAGATGCGACATGCAGTAACTGCGGATACAAAGATCCTTGCTGCTACGACTGACAATACGGTAGAATGAAATAACAATGATTTATCAAGTACTTATCGGTGGCGAAGCAGGGTATGGGATTATGACCACGGGTCTCCTTCTTTCAAAGCTCGCGGCGCGCGGGGGGAAGCATGCCTTCGATTATGTAGAATATCCATCGCTCGTGCGAGGAGGGCACAATGCATATTCTGTAGCTATCTCTGAAGACAATGTCCGTTCACTTAAATCGACAATCGACTTATTGGTCTGTTTTAATCAAGAAACGTATGAGCTGCATAAAGATCATCTCGCGCCGAATGCGTCTGTCATGTATGATCCTGAGGAGTTTAAGGTAGAAGGA
>JACOTV010000095.1 GCA_016178125.1 Candidatus Microgenomates bacterium
ATCAACGCTCACGATCACGACAACGATTCCCTCCTCAGAAAGCGACTTACGATCGCGAAGGACCGCATTTCCTACATCGCCCACGCCATACGCATCAACGTATACGGTTTTGGTATCGACTTTTGATCCAAGACGCGCGTTTTTCTTCTCGAAAATGACCGTTTCTCCCTCGTCGAGAAGAAAAACGCTTTCTTTTTTGTACCCCATATCTCCAGCCAATTGTTGGTATCCACGCTGATGACGCACCGTTCCTCCGATTGGGATAAAGTACTTAGGGTTTACAAATCGCATAAGGAATTTCATGTCTTCTTGATTACCATGGCCAGACGCATGGAGTTCGTCTTGAATGTCCGAGTACACCGCTTGCGCACCCAGTAGAACCAGATCCTCGATAACTTCATAAACACCGGTTTCGTTCCCGGGAATGGGGTCCGATGAGAACACAACCTTGTCGCCAGGAGTGATTTTAATAAGACGATGCTGGTTATTCGCTAGTTTGGCAAGCGCCGAATTGTATTGTCCTTGTGAGCCTGCAACGATCATACATATTTTATTCGGTGGAGACTTCATAACTTGTTCTTCCTTGAGAATAAATCCTTCAGGAATCGGTAGGTATCCTATTTGCTGGGCGATAAGGGTGTTTTCTTTCATCGAACGACCCATAAATACCAATTTACGATTGAATTTAATCGCGGCCTCGACGCACTGGCGAATGCGCGAAATATTAGAAGAGAATGTGCTCATGATAAATTTGTCGCGGGTTTTTCGCATCTCATCTTCAAACGTTTGCCCGACTACATTTTCAGAAAGCGTGAGTCCTTCGCGTTGTGACCCCAGACAGTCCGACATAAGGCACAGCACGCCGTCATGGCCGGCTTTGGTTATTTTGTAAAAATCCGGAGGATCGCCGTAGGGAGGGGTAAGATCGAGTTTGTAATCTGCTCCATGATAAATATTGCCCACCGGCGTTTTAATGAGAATGTGCATTATATCGGGAATCGAATGCGTCATATTTATGAACTCGCATTTAAAGTCTCCGAACGTATATTCACGATCATAATCGACAATTTCGGGGTCAACATCGTTACTAAATTCTTTGAATTTGTTCTTTATGAAATGCGCGGTGAGTTTGCTGGTCAACATGGGGGGACGACCAAGGTCCTCGTAGTGATAGGGGAGTGCCGAAATATGATCTTCGTGTCCATGGGTCAATAAAATACCGCGAATCTTATCTTTTTTATCCATAAGATACGAGATATCGGGGATTACAAAATCGACGCCAAGCGCCTTATCTTGGGGAAATCCGATACCACAGTCCACGATAAGTATGTCCTTGAGCTCATCGTTTTGATAAAGCTCATAAACATACATGTTTTTAGTGACGCCAATAACGCCACCTAAGGGTACGAAACGGAGTTTGTAAGTACTGTCCATATGCTGAATTGCTATAATTGAACCATGAAGAGCACAAAAAAGCAAACCCCGGCACCGAAACCAGCCACGAAAAAAGCATCAGTCACCGAGAAAAAGCGCGTGATGGAAAGCCTGGAAAGCGTGATGGACCCCGAACTCCACATGTCGATTGTCGATCTGGGACTCGTATACGACGTAACCATCGCGGCAAATAAGAAGACAACGGTTCTCATGACCCTCACCACCCTTGGGTGCCCTTTGTTCCCAATGATCGAACAAGACATTCATAACAAGCTCTATCAAATCGGCATGAAAGACGTGAAGGTTGATCTTACGTTTGATCCCCCCTGGTCAATGGAGCGCATGACCGAACGGGCCAAGGCAACGCTTGGCATATAAAACTGGGTATAATGTTTCCTAGTGAAACCTAAAAAAAATAGAAACATATTTACCGACACGCTAGAGGTGTTTACTGAGCCGGTAAAACCCATTCCAAAAGATATCGCAAAAGGTGTCGGATCACTTGTCGACATCAACGCCTTTTTATACGGAAAAAGCACCGACGAAACGCCTGAGAAGGCGCACGAAAAAAGTGACAAAATCATTCACGAATACGGACTCGACAAAAAGAGCAAACAAGAACACGAAGCGATGGAATCAAACCATACCCCCCTCGATGTGCGCGCTCTACAAGAGAAACACCAGACCGAATCGATACGTAAACGACTGTTTAATTTAGTGAAAGAAGACGAAAAGAAGGCCGCCGCCGAGATCGATCAAGAAGACAAGCAGCGCAAGCAACATGAGTCTCAAGAAGCAGAACAAAAACAGCACGACAAGCAACAAGCTGCTACACAACCCGAGGAAGACGCACACGGAAAATCAAAGGCCAAGCTTGGTCAAGCGCGCAAAAAAGCATCAACCGATCCTCACCAGAACTTTGAGCAGAAATCGAACAAGGGAAAGTAGCTACATTCTTGATGGTATTGTGCCGGCCGGTGAGTATGGAACACAAAACCTGCAGTAGGTCACTAGCGCGTCACGATGGTTCCGTCGACTGCGGACTTACCGATAGAAAGAAGTTCGTCTGGTCCGTTGGTAACCATGTATAAATAACCGGTGAATGGGGGACCTTGACTTGTAGCGCCTGACAAACCGTAAAACAGGTACTCGTAGCTTTCGTTAATATGAATCCACCAGGTCGCGAGGTTTGCAACGGGCATGGTGCGGCCGTATCCCACGGGTGTTGCGGTATCCTTTTCGGTGAAGCCGAACACAAAATGTCCGTGATAGTTCAGCGGGCCCGCATCTGCGGGATCATGGCGCTGGCCAATGCCCAGCCTGTCGTAAATCGCCAGTTGGCAAAACCCCGGGTAGTCAGGCGGACAAATGTAGTTATTCGTTTGAAGCCACTGAGCACTGCCATAAATTACCACATCCATAG
>JACOTV010000069.1 GCA_016178125.1 Candidatus Microgenomates bacterium
CGTCCATGGTTTATAAATGCCAACGACCAAACCAATGAAGGCATCATTCATGAGTCACTGCCTTTTATGTCGGTACAGTTTCACCCCGAGGCGACGCCGGGGCCAGTCGATACCGAATGGATATTTGATTACTTTTTGAAAAAAATATGAAAAAGAAAAAGATATTACTCTTAGGCTCAGGCGCTCTTAAAATCGGTCAAGCCGGAGAATTTGATTACTCTGGAAGTCAAGCAATTAAGGCATTTAAAGAAGAGGGTCATGAAGTAATACTGATCAATCCAAATATTGCTACATACCAAACAACGTTTAAATTATCAGATCGGGTATATTTTTTGCCCGTCAATGAATATTTCGTTGAAGAAATTATCAAAAAGGAAAAAGTAAACGCGATAGCGTTATCGTTTGGAGGACAAACGGCATTAAATACCGCACTCTCTTTAGAAGAAAACGGTGTTTTTGCAAAGTATGGGGTCGAAGTTCTTGGTACGTCGGTTAGATCAATCAGCTTGTCTGAGGACCGAAAATTATTCGCTAATCACTTGCATAAGATAAACATATCAACCCCCAAGAGTGTTGCCGCAACGTCAATCAAACAGGCGCAAGCCGCTGCGCAGAAGATAGGATTCCCTATAATGATGCGCGTCGCCTATGCACTTGGCGGGCAGCGTTCTGGGGTGATTCACACGGCGCGTGAACTCGACGATCGTCTCAAAGAGGCGTTCGCTTTTGCCCCGCAGGTCCTCATTGAACAATACCTCCATCACTACAAGGAAATCGAATACGAGATAGTTCGTGATAAATATGACAACTGTGTATCAATCTGTAATATGGAGAATTTTGATCCACTGGGCATTCATACCGGTGAATCGATTGTCGTGGCACCCAGTCAGACACTTACTAACGAGGAATATCATCGACTGCGCGAGATTTCGATAAAGATCGTTAGAAGCCTCGACATAATAGGGGAATGCAACGTGCAGTTCGCACTCAACCCGCATCCTCCAGACCCCAACAAAATGGATTACTATGTCATAGAGTTAAATCCCCGGCTTTCCCGATCATCGGCCCTTGCGTCTAAGGCGACAGGGTACCCATTGGCGTATATTGCCGCAAAATTAATTCTCGGAAAATCATTAACAGAGATCGATAACCAGGTAACCAAAGTAACACAAGCATGTTTCGAACCAGCACTCGACTACCTTGTTGTTAAGATACCTCGATGGGATCTCGATAAGTTCCGCGGCGTTGAACAAACCATTGGTTCGAGTATGAAATCAGTCGGCGAAGTTATGTCGATTGGCCGTAAGTTTGAAGAAGCACTTCAGAAGGCTGTGAGAATGCTGGACATTGGTGTCCATGGCATACTCAACGGACATTTTGATCCTTCAAACGATGATTACCTTGAATATCTTGAGAAACCAACGACGAAACGGTTATTTGCGATCGCCGAGGGTATTCGTCGCGGTACGACGCTTGAAAAAATACATGACATTACAGGAATCGATATGTGGTTCTTGTATCGCATCAAACATATCGTCGATGTGCAGCAAGAGCTTGTCGCAAACCCCACGCTGGCCAACGACAAAAATCACATGCGTGCATTAAAAGAAGTGGGTATTGCCGACGCGCGCATTGCTGAACTTATTGGTAAAACCGAAATCGAAGTACGCAAATTGCGAAAAGAAATGGACATCACGCCAAGTGTTTTCCAAATCGATACCTTAGCCGGCGAAATACCTGCGATGACTAATTACCTGTATATGACATATAACGGTGGTCATCACGATGTTGAGCCGGTCGGGCGCCGTGGAGTGGTAGTTTTGGGATCGGGGCCTTATAGGATTGGTTCGTCAGTCGAGTTTGATTGGACCTGCGTTAATACCGCAATCGCACTTAAAACTCATCATCGTAAATCAATCATTGTTAACTGCAACCCTGAAACCGTTTCGACAGACTACGATATGTCTGATCGCTTGTACTTTGAACAACTTACCTTTGAACGTATCGCCGATATTTTTGAATTTGAGAACCCCGAGGGAATAATCGTATCAGTAGGCGGACAAACGCCCAATAACATCGTTGGCTCTCTAGAACGATATGAGGTTCCAATCCTGGGAACCCTCGCAAGCGATATCGATCGCGTCGAAGACCGGAGTAAGTTCTCCTCGCTTTGTGATAAGCTCGGTCTCGAACAACCTGCGTGGACCAAGGTCGAAACCATGGAACATGCAATCGAATTTGCCGATGAAGTTGGGTACCCGGTTCTCATACGTCCTTCGTATGTATTGTCAGGCGCGGCCATGAATGTATGTAACAACGAAGAAGAACTGGTGAACTACGTAGAAAAGGCAACGCTTATTAGTAGCGAGTATCCGATAACCGTCTCCAAGTTTATGATCGACGCAAAAGAGATTGAATTTGATGCCGTGGCTCAAGACGGAGAGATCATGATTCATGCGCTTTCGGAACATGTAGAAAACGCTGGGGTGCACTCGGGAGACGCAACTATTATGTTTCCTCCACAAAAAATATATCTCCTCACCGAACAAAAAATTCTAGAAGCGGCGCGTAAACTGGCACATGAGCTCAATATCACCGGACCCTTTAATATCCAGTTTCTTGGCATTCGAAATCGTATATTTATTATCGAAATGAATGCACGTGCATCGCGCACATTTCCGTTTATCTCTCGTGCTACGTCGCGCAACTTTGCAAAAATGATCGTTGATGCCATTTATCGAAAAGCCAGGCCGCGCGATATTATATTCCCGGAAGATCATGTTCTCGTGAAGGCTGCACAGTTCTCGTTTTCGCGCTTAGCAGGAGCTGATCCGGTACTTTCTGTTGAAATGTCCTCGACTGGTGAGGCTGCGTGTTTTGGCGAGGACGTTGAGGAAGCGTTCTATAAAGCCACACTGAGCGTTGGTGAGAAAACGCCGGTCAAAGGGGTGTTTATCAGCCTTCACGGCTTGGAAAATAAAATGGAGTTTTTTGAAAGCATGATGTATCTGCGCCGCTTGAATCTTAAGCTGTATGCAACCGAAGGGACACACCGGTTCCTAACCGATAATCGCATGAAAGTTACCCTAGTGAATAAAATTCATGAAAAGAAAAAACCGAATGTCGTAACACTCATCGAAGATGGAAAAGTAGATTTGGCAATCAATCTTACAGATCCCAATACCAGAAAAGATGTGGGGGACCACCAGCTCATGCGTCGGGCGGCAATCGATCACAATATTCATATTCTTACGAATCGTAAAAAGGCAGAAGAATTTATCAAAGCAATCACACTCAAGAAACTACCAGACCTTAAAGTTAAGGCATGGGACGAGTACCTAACCGACCGCGAGCATAACGGCACGATTAAGCAACCAAGCATATGAAATCATTTATAGAAAAACTAGAGAATCAAAATGATATAAGTAATTCCCTCCTTTGTGTAGGGTTAGATGCCGACCTCTCGAAACTTCCTCAATCATTTGTAAACCGAGCAAATCCTCTTTTTCAGTTTAATAAAGCTATAATCGCGACAACACATGATTTGGTCGGTAGTTATAAACTTAACTCGGCGTTTTACGAATCATTGGGAGACAGGGGGATTACTCAACTTAAGATGACGATCGATTATCTTCGTGCGACTCACCCTACCATCCCGCTCATACTCGATGCAAAACGCGCAGACATAGGAAACACCAATGACGGTTATATCAAAATGATATTTGATTACTTGGGAGTTGATGCCGTAACGCTGCACCCGTATTTGGGACGAGAGGCAGTTGACAATTTTCTTTCACTTGCTGATCGGGGAATCATTATTTTATGTAGGACATCAAATCCTGGTGCCGGGGAGTTTCAGGATCTCATGGTCGAAGGGAAGCCGTTATATATGCATGTTGCAGAAAAAGTAAGTACTACATGGAATGGCAATAATAATTGTCTTCTGGTTGTAGGTGCAACATACCCTGACGAAATGAAACAGATTAGAACTGCAGTGGGAGACATGACTTTTTTGGTTCCGGGAATCGGCGCACAAGGCGGCGACGTAGAAAAAACGGTGCATGCTGGCATCAATAGTCGAAAAAAAGGAATAATCGTCCATTCTTCTCGAGGCATAATATATGCCTCATCAGGAGATGATTTTGCAGAACGTGCGCGGGAGGAAGCGATTAAATTACGCAACGAAATAAACAGGTATCGTTAAAGTCCAATCTCATCTGCTGAGCCTTTCATGGCGTTTAATGTAAGCTCCACAAAATCTCCGAGTTTGATCCCCAGCTTTTCTTCACAAAGTTTTATCTGTTCACGATGAACCCCTGCCGCAAATCGCTCTTGGGGAAACCGTTTTAATATCGAGCTGACTTTAACATCGGCGATTTTCTTGGTGGGGAGAATGAGTGCGCATGCGACAATGAATCCGGTGAGTTCGTCGCA
>JACOTV010000096.1 GCA_016178125.1 Candidatus Microgenomates bacterium
AAGTGGAGGATATCGGGCTTGTCGTTTTTTATAGCCATGAGCATGGCAGGTGTCATAGGGAGCGCGAACCGCCATTGAGGGTAAATGTAGCTATCGACTGAGGGAATGAGTCGCACATGGAGATTTTTTGGCAAATGATCGGGATTTATTTTAGACTTTGGTGCGTAAATAGTTACGTCATGACCGCGATCTATAAGACCTGCGGAGACATTGAGAATAGAGGTGATGACGCCGTTTATTGCAGGGAGGAAAAAATCGGTGAAATAAGCGACTTTCATGCGAGAATTGTAGCACATTTGTATGCCACTATTGCTTGTTCGGTCGAGCAGTTTGCGGGGATTGGAAGGGCCTTCCCGACGCGTTAAAATACCGAAAAAATATGGTAGTATTATCTTTGTACCTCATTTACCCACCCCATGCTTATTTCTGTCGTGGTTCCCACATACAACGAAGAAAAAAACATCGGTCAAACTCTTGACTCAATCCAGAAACTCAAGCACCCACACTTTGATATCGAAATTCTCGTTGTAGACTCCAGCTCGACCGACAAAACCCCCGCAATCGTACGTCAGCATAATGTTAAGCTCATCAATGAACCGGCGCGGGGTATTGGCCGCGCCAGGCAGCGGGGGGTGTTGGCTGCGCGCGGCCAAATAGTTGCGTTTACCGACGCAGACACGATTGTGCCGGCCGACTGGCTCGAGACACTTGTGGCCACACTGAGGGAGAAAAACGTATCAGGAGCATACGGGTTTTATCATATAGCAGAAGGCTGGTGGGCGTATCGTTTATGGATCAACCGCGTCTTACCGTTTATCATGATTGCCGGGTCTATTGTGGGGTTTCATTTGGCGCCAGGCCAGAATATGGCGTTTTGGCGTGACAAGGCACTATCAGTTGGAGGGTTTGATGAGTCACTGACGATATTTGAGGATATGGAAATGATGAGTGCATTACGGAAAGTGGGGCGGGTGCGGTATTTGCCGCGCCTTCTTGTCGTAAGCTCGGGAAGGCGCGGCCTCGAGAAATGGGGATTTTTTACTCGATGTATAACGAGCCTGTGGAAGCACTACATACTGCGCCGAAGCCTGGCTCTCTTCCCCGACTTTCGCTAAATGGGGAGTGTCGTTTGGTATACTGGGTGAGGGTATGCAATACGACATAATAGTGGTGGGATGCGGTATTTCGGGGGCAACAATTGCCGAGCGCTGCGCAATGCTTCTTAACAAAAAGGTACTTATCCTCGAAAAACGTGACCATATCGGGGGCAACTGTTATGACTACTACGACACAAACGGGGTGTTGGTCTCACGATACGGCGCACACTTATTTCATACAAACTTCGAAGAAGTATGGGAATACATTAACCGCTTTGATTCTTGGAATCCGTATGTTCACAAAGTAGTGGCTTCAGTCGACGGCAAGCTGGTTCCTGTGCCAGTAAACATAACCACGGTAAACCTTCTTTTGGGAACCCATATCCAAAATGAAGCCGAAATGAAGGAATGGTTGTCCACACAAGTCGTGCCAATTGCGAACCCCAAAAACAGCGAAGAATCGGGGCTTTCCCGAGTGGGGCCAAAGCTTTACGAAGCGCTGTTTAAACAGTACACCCAGAAGCAATGGGACAAGTCGCCAACCGAGCTTGCCGCGGCGGTCCTCGACCGTATCCCGGTGCGTACGAACTTTGACGATCGATATTTTTCTGACAAATATCAAGCTCAGCCAGCAAACGGTTACACGCACTTTTTCGAGCGACTCCTTGATCACCCAAACATACATGTCAGCCTAAACACCGACTATTTCGAGTATGTCAAAATTCACGGCTCAAACACGCAAGTGTTTTTTACCGGTCCTATAGACCAATATTTCGCAAGCGTGATCGGTAAAAAACTTGAGTATCGATCAATCCGATTTCAGTTTGAACAGTATAACTATCCGTATTTTCAATCGAACTCCGTCGTCAACTATCCCAACGACCATGAATACACCCGCATCGTTGAATATAAGCATATAACGCGCCAAACCGGTAACCACACGACCATTAGCCGAGAATTCCCCACCTGGGAAGGAGAACCGTATTATCCGGTACTATCCGAAAATAATCTTGACCTCTATGCGCAGTTTCAGAAACTTGCTGCACAGGAAGAACAAAAGGGTGTTTATTTTGTCGGGCGCCTGGCAAACTACAAGTACTACAATATGGATCAGGCTTTTAAGAACGCGCTCGATACGTTTGCACGCATTTTCCCGAACTCATGAAATACACGCCACCATTCTCAATCGTGATCGCGGCCTATAACGAAGAGGATTATCTTGAAGCTACCTTGGCCGCGATTCGTCGCCAAACGATTCCCGACTACGAACTTATTGTTGTCGATAATGCTTCGCGCGACAAGACAGCCGAAATAGCCAAGCACTACGGTGCAAAGGTCATCCGTGAGATAAAACAAGGATATGTATACGCGCTCAACACTGGACTCAAAAGCGCAACCGGAGACATCTTGGTAGTGACCGATGCAGACACCATCCTTCCCCCGCATTGTCTGGCCGAAATTCAACGAGCATTTAAACCAGGGGTAGTTGCCCTGACTGGTGGATTGCGATACAACACTTCGTCACCCATCATAAACAATCTGGTGAGGCATACCTATCATGCCTTCATTTGGCTACACTTTCTCATAGATAAACCTCACTTAACCGGCAGCTGTATGGCAATACGTCGCGAGGTTTTTGAAAAAATCGGTGGCCTAAATACTGATCTAAAAGTTGGGGCAGACGTGGGGATGGGACTTGCGGCTCGTAAATATGGGCGCGTTGTATACGTCCCGCGTATTGCTGCAACCGCGTCGCATCGGCGGTGGAAATCAAACGGCTTAACGTCGATGCGACGCTATATACAAGCGTACATAAACGTCGTGTGGAGAAACAAACCGACCGATCACTCGTTGACCCCGGTTCGGTGATTAGACTTCGAATTTAGAAAGAATAGGGTAGTGATCCGAATGCTTCAGCTCGATCTTCTGGTTTGAAGACAATTTCATGTTTTTGAAGAGAATATAGTCGAGTTTGAGCCGTATCGAGAATAAGCCCAAAATGCGCCGTTCATGGGTGAAATATACATTACTGGTCGCCTCGTCAAGGCCGTAGTCGGCGATCATTGATTCAAACCGCTTTCGTCCATATGGATAGTTGAAGTCGCCGGCTATAAGAACCGCTTCCTTACTCTGCAGGTCGAGGTCTGAGAATGTGCTGTATATCTGCTTCATACGTAGCCCGTTCGTGGCAACAGGCGTGAGGTGAATATTGTAGGTGGTTATTTTCTGGCCGGTTTCTTTGATCACGAACTCATTTTTGAGCACGGTTCGGGGATATTTTTTGTTTTTAACGATGTAGGTAAGGAACTGATATAAACTGCTGGGGAGGCTAAAAATGTGCGAATTCGTAAGCGAAACGACCGTTGGTTTATAAAACGTTGCGACCCCAAATATCCGGGTTCCACGCACAAAACTGTTTGAAAAGTCGGCGAGGCGATAGCCGAGCCGCTGTATACGCTCGAGGCTTTGCTCGTCGGTTAGGATTTCTTGAAAGAAAATGATGTCTGGGTCTTGCTCTTTGAGCACGGATTCAACATGCATTGCAGCCTTGTTATAGAGCAGATTGTATGTCAGCGTTGTTAATTTCATGGCGATATTTTGATTATACATGAAAGTTGCTTTGTGATTTATCAACAATGTATCCACATGATCTGAATTTATCCACAAAGCCTTTCACAGCAGTCTCTATTATATCCTATTTTCTATAGGATACGGTTTTAATTGGGTCGATTTTCTTATAGGTCTTGACAATTCACCGGGGCAGATTTATAGTGGGGTTATGAACACAAATGAAGCGGTCTTAAAGTCCAAAGCCATACAGCGTGCAAATATGCGGTATGCTCAGGAGATGAAAAAGATAGCCTACGTACAATTTAAGGAGTTGGCGAAGAAGAATATGCGCTTGCCGATTGAACTAATCAGTCTTTAAAGAAAGCATTTTTCGCCATTAAAAAAAGAGCATCACTACCGCTCGTATATTGGGGACGACGAGTAGTAATGCTCTTTTTTCATATGAAGGCTTTTTAGACCCTCATCTGAAACCAATGTTAACGATAGCACAGGAAAAAAGACTTGTCAAGAAGAGAGGCTAATTTACCTGATACAGAGCCCCAATCCCATTGGAGGATGTGAAGATTTTTTTACCAAGTTGTTCAAACTTTTTTTCGTTCAGATCTTTGTATTTTTCACGTTCGAGGCTAGAAACCACGACATATTTGATCTTGTATTTGCTAATTAGGGCTCTGGTTAGCTCTAAATCGGGCGACTGGTACAGATCGTTAATCTCGGGAATGCGGCTGCCCACTACATCGGCGTTTCCGCGCCATAGCCATTCATGTACCCACCATCCTGCGACCGTTGGAAGCCCCGTAAACGAAGAGATCCGTTCGTAGTCGGTGTAGGAGTCCCCCTGGGCTTCCAGGATGACCGGTTGCCCGCTCACGCGCGTATTTAAGTACTGTATGAGTTCGCTGTCGTGTGGATAGCTGTCGGCGATCCATTTCTGCCCGTCAAGCTGGGGCATTTTATCGAGCTTGCCGTAGTACGAGGGCACCGAATAGAACGGATAGATAAATACCAGTACGAAAAAGAATAAATAGATAGCCTTGAGCAGATACTTACCGTTAGCCTGCATAACCGATATGCGGTAGAAGACATACGCCGAGGCGATGCCCATCATCATGAACGCTTGGTACCCTAGTTTAAACATGGTGTTCGCCCTAAAATGCTGCGGATAAATATCTTTAATGTAAAAGAATTCGGGAATAGAAATAAGGAAGAATCCGAGCATAAACAAAAGAAGCGGAATCGTGTCTTGGTCGCGATTTTTTCCTGGCTTGTCGCGGAACATCACATATACAAATAAAATGAGCGATACCAGATAAAATCCCCATAAAACAAGGAGCATCCACGGTGGTGACACTTGGCAGTTCCCTTTTTCAAACAAGAACGGACCTACCTTCACAAGCTTCACCAAAAACGCGGGCGCACAGTTGACCCCTATACCTGAGGCAAATGGCTTGAAAAACAGCGAGAACGGCAGCGCAAACAGCCCAAATGATACCCCCGTTGTGGCGACCGCCAAGAAGAAGCGGTCGGAGAATTTGAAAAGGAGGAGGTATGCGCCCAGAAGGAGCAGAAAATAGATCGGACCATCAAATGCATTGGTCATGTAGTGAACCGCCAGCATAAAACCAAAGAGGGTAGCATGCAATATAAGAGGAATGGACTGTTTCAGAAAGCGAGTTGGTTCCTTGAGCGCGTGTACCGGCGGTGGTATAACATGGACGTGTTTTTTGTGCGTGCGGGGGCGGGCCGCGCGGGTGGTAAGCGCCTCGACGGCGCGGCCC
>JACOTV010000125.1 GCA_016178125.1 Candidatus Microgenomates bacterium
AAAAGGATGCACTGTCCCATCACGAAAAATACCGGTTTTTACGCGGTAGTATCGCAGTTGGTCCGATAACCCCAGTTCGTCGACTAGGCCACGAAGATGAACATCTGACTGAAAAAAATGATGGTAAAAACTCTCAAGGTGATTTCCGCCGATTTCGATATAGGTGCCAAGTCCACCGGGTACAGCCGCGCGTTCATAGACCGTGACGGTGTGTCCGGCTTGTGAGAGGTTATATGCCGCGGTTAAACCGGTTACTCCTGCACCGATTATGGCGATGTCCATTACGCGTACTTCTTAAAGAATTTCTTGAACGTCGAATGGACGTAGTCAATATGGATGTCTTCGATGCCTGGGTATACGCCGATAAAAAAGGTATTTGAATGAATGCGATTTGAATTGACCGGATTCCCAGATACCCGATGATTGATGTTTTTGTATCCTGGCTGCTTCACGATATTGCCCGTAAAGAGTGGACGGGTTTGGACAAAATGCTTTTCTAAATAGAGCGTGAGATCAAATCTATTAAATGGTGCCTTTTCACGAATTGTTAGGGGGAACGCAAACCAACTGGGGTCTGAGTTGGGGGTTGCTTTTGGGAGTATGAAATACTGTTCATATTCTTCAAATATTTTGTGATACTTTTTAAAGTTCTCTTTGCGTTTTTTGATAAAACGAGGAACCTTTTTAAGCTGCACACGGCCCATTGCAGCCTGTAGCTCGACGGGTTTTAGATTGTACCCTACTTGGTTAAAAATGTATTTATGGTCATACGGCTCGCCATCGATTTTGTATTGAAATCGCGTACCGCACACGCCGTGTAATCCACCTCCTGCTGCGCCACACCAACACGCTCTCCCCCACTCACGGAGCCCTTGTGTAATCCTCAGAAAACGCAAATCATTTAAGATTACGGCGCCTCCCTCGCCAGCGGTGGTCATGTGATGTGCGGGGTAAAATGATTCTGTTCCAAAAACGCCAAACGTGCCGGTTTTCTTTCCTTTATATGTTGAACCTAACGCGTCGCAGTTATCTTCGATTACGTACAAATTATGTTTTTTGGCGAGCTTCATAATGCCGTCCATGTCGTTGGGATTGCCGAGCGTATGAACGAGCAAAATAAGCCTCGTTTTTTTGGTGATTGCGCGCTCGATGTCTTCGACGCGAGGGTTGAGGGTTTCGGGGTCAACGTCGACGAATACTGGTTTGAGGCGGTTATGCACCAGCGATGAGACAGCCGTGGGGAACGTGCAAATGGGGGTGATTGCTTCGTCGCCGGGGTTTAGGTGTCCGGCAAACTGAGTAGACATAAGCGAAGCTACGGCCAACAAATCTGACGATGATCCAGAATTGGTTAGGTATACACGCTTTACGCCCATATACTTGGCCAACTCTTCCTCGAGCGCCTCCCCCTGCACACCAAGTCCAAACCATCCTTTAAGCATGGCGTCAACCATTGCGTTCAGATCGTCTTCGTCATACACAGCTCCTGCATATTGCACAGTGTCTTTCCCAGGACGGAACTTTTTCTGGGAAAGGTTGAAGTATTGCGCAACCAGTTTGTGAATTCGATCTTTAACTTGTTTTTCGCTCATACAGTGACGAAAGATTAAAAGATATTTAGTATATAATACAGCACAGAAAATATATTTCTAGTGTGGTTTATCTGAAATATGAATAATGGCATAATGCTCACCTCTACTCTTCATGATCCCGGCGCAACCTTAATGGATGTTTTGCCTATCGCATGCGAAAATATCGCTCGTCAATTTGATGGATGGGTTGTTAATGTAACCGATGTGACCCATCCAAGCATAATGAATACGCTGGAAGGAACGAGAGGTGTTTATGTCTCGCATACAGATAAGGGCTCATACCCAGCCGTTGATGGTATTGAGCGCGATCACTTGTCAGCGGTGAAGCATGGATTACAGATGGCGCGTATCTTGGATTCAAGAGGGCTTATGTATTGCGATGGAGACCGTTTGTCGATGGCAGGAGCACACTATGCGCCAGACGTTGCGGACATGGCGCTCACGGTAGGGCGAACAATGGAGCCAGAAAAAACATATCTTACGTTTCCCCGGAGCAAAAAAGACTTTGCAGACCATCATCCGGCATTGGTATATACTGAAGATGAAATTGTCAGATTATACAGTCGCTCATTCGGGTGCGAAGTCGATCCTGGTAGCACGACCCATGCTATGTCTCTCGATATTGCCGAGGGGATACTATCACAGTCTGAGCAGCTTGATCCTGTTTCGTTTCCTCATCCAAAATGGCTTTTTATTGCCCATCGATTGGGTGCTCCTATTCAATCGATACCAACAAATAATGTTCTGCGGTTTGAAACCGCTGAGCAGCAAAGAGCGAAAATTGAGGGTATCTATCGTCGTAAGTTTGACTCATATGACGAGTTGGTCAAAGCGGGACATCTGATCAATGCATACGATGAGATTGCGTCACCTCGCGAATGGAAACTGAGGCTCAATACCGAAGGACAATACTTATCGTTTCTACGAAAGCATTTGCCTGAGATCGTCGCTGAAGAAGATCGGGCCCACGCGCTGGATCACGAAATCGGACGAACTCTTACGGATATCGAAACAGCGTGGGATATGCTCACGGGTGAGTACTTTGGAAAACCCAACCCTGAAAGACCTTCATTTGCCCGTGCATGATATCTTATACTGTATTTCATGCAGAAATCAGTCCTCGCCTCCACACTCCATGACCCTCAAGGCAGACTTCTTAACGACTTACCGAATGCTATAAAGCTGGTTTTGCACTACTACGATGCATGGGTGGTCAGTTATACCCCCGTTACTAACCGCAGAATGAAGGATGTTCTTCTGAATCACCGGAATGTATTTACTAAACCTCTGAGAATGAAAGATTTACAGGCGAAAGAGGAAATCGAGTTTAATCACCTGAGGGCACTTGAAATCGCCCGAGATGTAGCAGTCGAAAAGCATATATCACATGTGCAATATACCGACGCCGATAGAATCATTATGGCGGCAAACCGTTTTCCTGAATCGTTTGAGCTCTTGAACCAAAAACTCAAAAAGTATACGCGAAAATACAACCTGTATATCAATCTGCGAAGAACTGCAGACGATTTCTTCATGCATCAATTGCCTCTTGTACAAACGGAGAAAGTTTTTAACAGCCTTTATAGCGAAGCGTTTGATATGCCTATTGATATAGGCAGCACCGCGCATGTAATCTCACTTGATGTCATCGACGAAGTTCTTGCGATGTCGCCGTATATGCAGCCCGTGAGTTTTCCTCATCCAAAATGGCTCATAATCGCGCGCATAATGGATGCACATATCTACTCCGAAGAAATCCCTCACCTGCTTACCTTTGAAACGCCGGAACAATATCGTGGCGAGATCATCGATAATATAGTAGATAAGAATCTCCATAGAACTATTGAAAAAAAACTCAATATTGCGATTCCTGCACATCCTCAGACGGGTCAAAAAGCATCAACTGTTCAATTCAATGAGGAGCAAAAGAGCCCTATAACGAGGGGTGAACTTGAACACGATTATTTTCTGTTGCAGCAAACTTATGAATCCACAATCGGACGATTTACCAATGTTTCGTCTCGCGAATGGCGGCTGCGATACCATACGCTCAATCAATACTTGTCTGTTCTTCAAGAATCGCTGCATAGATTTAATTATGAAAAAACATACGAAAATATTCTTGAGCGAAAAATATGCGCGGCGATTGATCAGGCAAAAAAGCAGAGGGATCAAATATTGTATCTGCTTCGCCGAAAGACTCAAACAGTCGAGCTTACATTCTCTGAGAAATTACAGGAAGGATTTGGGTAAACGTGCATTCCTGTCAGAGACCCCAGCTATACAGTGTTGCGGGCCATACTGAGTAGGGATTATCGTCTAAAGGGTACCGGTCAAGAAACAATTCCTTTTTCATCTGGGTCTCTGCATAGTGAATAACGTCTGCGGGGAGTGACGAATCGTCGATAAATAAGAATCCGCGTGGATACTGCTTCATAGCTCGATTCAGATCGGTAATATCGCCGATAACACGTACATTACTTACCCGATCAAGATACTTCTCCCCGCTTCTTGCGACGACAACATTAGTAGTTTTTGTAAGGCCGTTGATGCTTCCTGAGTCATTAATCCATCTAAAAATATACGCAGCCTTGTAGTCTTCTCCTAAATACCAATGAAGTCGATCATGCCAGGTATCTATGACGGCTGTTTTGCCCTCCGAGATATGTCCTTTTTGTTTGATGAGATCGTAAACGCGATTGTAGTCGATGTTTGCGATTTCGCGGAAATCATGGTTGATCGAATAGTATGGCTTTGGTTTAAATACAAATTTGTATCCGTTACCAATAATAAAGAGTGCAAGTAAGAGTGGTATTACTAATTTCAGATTGAATTTATTGAAAATAGTTCCGTCCTTGATTTTTTGTTGATCACAGATAAGCTCGGTACCATACGTTATAGCATATCCAAACATCATAAAAAAGAGTGGGAATATGGGGAGTAAATATCGTGATACGTAGGGTCTAAATCCAAACGAAAAAAATGCAAAGTGTACGGCAAGATATGTTAGTACAAGCAGTGCATTTGATCGTCGAGATACAAATGCCGCAAGAATCCCCAGTATCGCAACGAAGGTGATCATACCGTACTCGCGCCATAGGAACGAATGATAGTACCAAAGATTATTTATTCCAGTTGGAGAAATGGCTCCCTGGCGGCTCATGTGCGCCATAAACAACCCCACAATAACAAATGCGACTATCGAAATAATAGGACGCCGTTTTACATAGGTCAATGAGGAGGCCGTTCTCATGAGAACGAAGTGTCCGACGAGAGCAATAAGGAGAATGATGAATTGCGCATGGGTGAACCAGCCGAGGAGGATTGAGATAATAAAAAGCAAAATATTCCTCGAAGTGCGGCTTTTGTGGTCAATAATCTGTGCATAAAAGTACAGTGTTGTGATCGTAAGAAGTTGAAGCAGTGAGTAGCTGCGTGCCTGGTCAGACCAAACGATTTGAAAATAGGAAAACGTGGTGAGAAGTGACGCGACGAGCGCGGTACGAATACCGAATAGTTTTTTTGCGAGAAAGAATAGTGCCACAGGGACCAACGAGCCGGCAATTACCGCGGGGAGTCTCGCGGCAAATTCGTGGGTACCAAATAGGCGGAAACTGAGTGCAATAAGGGTATGAAAGGTATAATTATTTCCCTCAAGATTGATTGCGTGGTTGGTAAACACACCTAATCCGTACTTTAGGTAATAATTCGCTTGAGCTGCGGTGCTAAACTCATCAACCCAGAACGGATGGTTGCCGCGTATTCCCCACAAACGAAAGAGAAAGCTTATAAGCGCAAGTGCTGTGACATAGAACCAGGTCGTTTTTTTCATGTTTTACAAAAAGAGAAACCGTTTGATTTTTTTTATCTGTCGCTCAAGTGAACTATCTGTTGCTGTTGGGTAGTAGGTAAATCGTGAGGCTACTTCTATAATGACTTTATTGCTTACCAATAGTTTACTTTGAGCATCGCTGTCGTTTTCGGACTTTCGTACCCAGAATTGCCACTTCCCCTCTTTGACACTCAGAGGCATCTCGAATTCAACCTCTGTGTTATTCCATACTCCAGTTGGTATTTTACCCGCATTACTCATGACCTGAGATCTTCCGTCACGGTTCCACCCCATGTTGTATCCGTAAAGAATGACCTTTTTGGCCTGATGGGGCTCTAAATGAAGCTATGAGATGCCGATAATCTCGGAATTCAAACTGCATGAACGACTCCAGTAGTGTTGGGATTACGGCGACAAGTACAATAAGCACTGGTATAAAAATGGCGAGCTCTTTTTTAACTGCAACGTGCGGACTCACCGCAAAAAAATACGAAAGGGTGACGGTGATAAATATATACGTCGCTTTTTCGCGGAGTGGTTGGCGAAAAAACGAGACATAGTCAACTTTTTTGAGCGCAATAAGTAATAACGTAGCGACAATCGAGGTAGAGAGTCCAATGGCCATAAGCAGGCGTAGATAGTCTAGTTCAAACACTCGTACATCTACTGCGGTGTCAATAGTCAGCAGATTGAGAAAATGAGCAATCACAATATACCCAAATAGAACCAATGAAAGAAGCTGTGTTATATATATAAGAGCAAGTACGATTTTATGTAGGATAGGCTTCATATTGTTTTAAATCGACTGACGAATGCGGTGGTCGCCACGTACAGCATTACTAAGTATAGTAGGGCTGACGAGATTGCGGTGGCCTGTTCAAATCCGACCAAATAATACGAAAACGTAAGTATGAAGAGGATCGCACACGATTTGGCGTGATCTTTCTGAGTAAAGCTTAAAAAGTGTGTACCGATGAGATACCCGATGAATGCAACTGATGGAGCATCAAGATAGTTAGACAATCGCCCGCCAATTCCTTCCAGGTAAAAAAATATGTAATACATAACCAAAACGGCAAGGCCGATGACAGTTTTTTGCGGGAGTCCTGGGCGGAGCGTATCAGAATGCATTCTTAGCTGCGGGTGAAGTGCGGGGACATATATTACCATAGTCCCGATGAAGCAAAGGTGAAGTAACTGTTGATTTATCGCTGTGTTATGACGCGCAATAAAAAAAGAAAGACTTGCAAAGAAAAGAAGCAAGAAGGTCTTATATTGGGTCATTCGGGGAAATATTTTACGTAACTCTGGTAATACAATTTGAACTTAATAAGCTTAAGTGCGTACTGGGCTATAAACATGGGAATGGTAGCCATAACACTGACAAGCTCCCCAAAAGAAGTAATTTTCAGTAATTTCCGTACCGTTTTCATATCGTAATGATACTTATAGGTTAACTGAAAAAAATACACGCCCTTTATTTGCGTAATATACATCGGAACTGCGCTAAAGCGGGCAGTATACTTGCTGTAAATTTGTAGACATTTTTGTATGTATTTAAGTAAACGTTCCGAAGTCGCTCGTATCTTTGTTGACTCTTGGTCGGCGTGCATGCGAACGTAGTACACTGGCTTATCGATATACACAATATCCTCGGTGGCAAGCATGTGCAATGCGTTATCTAGATCAGCTTCGTTGCCCAATCGTATGTCAAAAAGCGTCTTTTTAATATAGGATGATTTATAAAATGACGTTCCAGAAATAGTGATTAAATTAAGCACATAATTCTTCCAAAGTTTTTTAATTCCCTCGCGCTTACGGATAATAGTATCCTTTGTGTAAAGTCGATAGTCCCCCACAACTCTCCCCTCTTCGTTCATTCCCATACCGTTTGTTGTATACACGTTATAGCCAGGAAACTTTTTTATCGCATTGATGATTTCCTCGACGTAATATTTTGATATACGGTCATCATTATTCACAACCGCTATATAATCACCCTTTGCCTTTTTTATAACAGCATTTACGTTACCTGCGAGTCCAAGATTCTTTTTATTCACTTCAAAGGACATGTGCTTCTTCAGTTTGAGTCCTTTTCTGATAATGCGTAGCTCTTCGGCATTTGAGCGGTCGTCTTGAATAATTATTTCATACGGCTCAATTGTTTGATTTACACAATCTTTTACGACCTGCAACAAATCGTGCGCACGATTGTAGTTTGGGATGCAGAGGGAGATTTTAGGCTCTTTTGTTTTTTTGGAGTTGTGAGTACGCATAACGTCCTGCAATTATAACCGAAAATAACGCTGAAAGGAGCCATCCTATAAGGAAATATTTTTGTAAAGAGAATTCAATGACAAAATCTATATCATAAGAGCCATCTGCATTTCTGCTGCACATAGTGCGCTTGCAAAGCGCATAGGGTTCTATGCGCCATGAGTTTGCATAGCCGTTAATAACCTGATGAGTGGATTCATTGGCAATTATCGGCTGAAACAATATGTCGTAAAAGTGTCCGCTGGGGAGATTGTCGTTTTGCGTGATATTCATTATTTGGTGTGAGACAAATCCATTTGTCGTTTTTTTACTGTCTGGTGAAATCGCATATATTTTCCATAAGGGATGAAAATTGGTAGAAAGTACGAGCGGAAATGCTGCTTTGGCATGGTGTATCGCCACCCTATATTTCGACGGACTTATTTTTTTATATTCGACATGAGGTTGGTTTGCGGTAATTTGCAGTGAAGGTTTGACGGGATTGCTACTCAGATAAAAGCTATCAGACAATTGGTAGCCCTTTTTTGACGTGAGAATCGGTAAATCATCGGGTGTGCCCTGCAACGAGGTGATCGTTCGTGGGATAAAAAGGGGTAATAACAGCGAGGACTCCCGGATTTCATAATTCGTGAGGTATTTACTTGACTGTACTTTTTGAAGGCGACTTTCAGAGTCAAGGTACTTGACCACTTCTTGGGCGTCAAAGCGGCGAACACAGTCGGTAAACGCGGGAGAAATATCGCCTCGAACGACGATATTACGGACTCCAAACAGCGCAAGATATGGCACATAATTGATGCGCTTATTTCCACAAAACGAGTATTCAAACGCGCGGGCGAAACTATTGTCCTCGGCGGTTAGGGTTGGGTTTCTGAGGTATGCGTACTCAGGCACAACGCCTT
>JACOTV010000126.1 GCA_016178125.1 Candidatus Microgenomates bacterium
GAAGACCTTATAAAAGAAAAAGTTCGTAAGCAGGCCGAAGAAGAAAACCATCTGAAACTCGAACAAGAACGAAAGCGCACATCAGATGCCCTTAAGCAAGTCGAGGACATGAAGCGCAAACTGGAGCAAGGATCGCAGCAGTCCCAAGGCGAAGTGTTAGAACTTGAGTTTGAGCAGGCGCTTGCGAGGGAATTCCCCTTCGACGAGATAAAACCTGTGGGTAAGGGGATACGAGGAGGAGACATTCTTCATATTGTCAAAAATACGAGCGGTCTCACCTGCGGAACCATATTGTGGGAAACCAAAAATACCAAGGCGTGGAGCGATGGATGGATTACCAAGCTCAAAGACGACCAACGATCGGTTCATGCAGATGTGGCGGTTATTATTTCACAGGTAGTCCCCCAAGGAGTATCAATACTAGGCGAGGTGCACGGCGTTATTGTCGGCGAGTATTCGTCGTTTCTCGGAATCGCAAGACTCACGAGGAGCAGGCTTATCGACGTAGCTCTCCATCGAAACGCAATTCAAAATTCTGAAGGAAAAAAAGATGTGCTTTATAACTACGTAACAAGCAAAGAGTTTAAACATCGCATGGAAGCAATTGCCGAGAGTTTTAAGGTCCAGCAAGATGCCCTTGAAGTCGAAAAGCGGTGGTTTGGCAAAAAATGGTCAAACCAAGAAAAAGCGCTTCGTAAGATGATCGATAACACCTATGGCATGCGTGGCGAACTCGAAAGTATCATGGGAAAAGAACTAGAGCCAGCCCAAGAACTCGACATGTTGTCTGACGGAATCGAGGTTGATGTTGAAGTGACCGTTGAGGAACAGTTATTCTAAGTGTATGGAGAAAAAAATCGTCGCAGCGCTCACGCATACAAAGGGACTCGTTATACTTGGGTTCGTTTTTATCGGCGCGGCGGTCGTTATGCGGCTTCAGACTCCCGCCGCGCGACCAATTGTTAGGACGCCCGAACCCACGCCAAGCCCGGTCGAAGCGCTGAACATGCTCGCCAAGGCTACTCAAGTCTCAACAAAGCCAAAGCTCGACATTAACGGAACCTACGAGTGTAAGTACGCATCAATTAGCGCTCAACTTTCAAAAAAACAACTTTACGCAGTAAACAGTAGTGGACCGCAGCCGAC
Source organism: Candidatus Microgenomates bacterium (assembly GCA_016178125.1). Classification (GTDB taxonomy): domain Bacteria; phylum Patescibacteriota; class Microgenomatia; order UBA1406; family GWC2-37-13; genus JACOTV01. The sequence continues at coordinate 1,147 of JACOTV010000126.1, forward strand.
GTACACCCTTTTTAAGGAGGACTGCCTGTATAGCTGGAAAAAGAACGCTCGGACCGGCGTGACAAAATGTGGCTTAGGTCAATATGTGAGCATGTACGAAATGATGTCGAGCATGGGTATGGGAGACGCAGGCGATATGATTTCTACCGTGCTTGCTCACAATCTCTGGTTACCGCATGTAAGCCGTCGGGGTTTATAGCACCGACAACCTTTGAGCTTCCCAAAACGGTAACATTTACCGAGCCAAAACAGAAATAACTTTAGGGAAGGTAGCTATAAGAAGCAACGTGTAGGGCAAAAAAAAATGCCCTGGCTACGACCGATTTTCCCCAGCTCCGCTTTGGAGTGAGTATCATAGGCGCTAGTTCGTTTCACTTCTCTGTTCGGGATGGGAAGAGGTGGTGCCAAACCGCTCAAGTAACCAGGGCGTGTTAATTATACCAAATGGTATATAATAAGTGTGATGGAAAATTTGGCCCCGTCCCACCAGCTATTTCACTCATTCTGCGTGCGTCCGCGAGCTAAGTTTGAGAGTCAAATGCCCGGCGAAGATGTCATTCTTTTGATACGTGCACACCCCGTGACCCAGCTTCCATGGGTCATCAACGGTTTGTTTTTATTCATACTACTTATTCTTCTCAACTTCTTATTTTCATCATATCTCTCAACGAGTCAAATCCTTTATATAAACGTTAGTTCAGTTGTTTTTATATTTGCCTACTATTGGTTCAAATTTCTTTCGTATTTTTTTAACGCAGGTGTTGTGACACAGCGGCGCATTGTCGACATCGACTTTCACGCAGTTATTTATAAAGAGGTAACGGAAGCACAAATTAAGAATGTCGAAGATATTACGGCCAAGAGTGGTGGCTATTTTTCTTCACTATTTAATTACGGAAATGTGTATGTGCAGACCGCAGGAGCTCATGTAAATATTGAGTATGAAAACGTTCCTCGCCCCGGCGATGTCGTTAAGATTATCAATCAAGCAATACGCTCATGATAGATTTCACCAGAATATTTGGGTCAAACCATGTCGTATTTGGTCTCTTTTTTAAGTCTTTTGCGGTTATTGGAAGCGCTATGTATTTTATTTATGCACTGGTGCTTATTCGCCAAACTTCGGTGATGATTCGTTCACTTGAGGAGGCACATACCGGTGTTATAAAAATTATTTCATATGTCCAACTATTTGTCGCATTACTGCTGATTATTCTTGCACTGACAATCCTATAAGCTTCCCAATCGCGCAGGTAAGTATTAGAATGAGATATGGTTAATGTTCAGCGTGGCTTAACTGCACGCATTATCCGTGAAGGAGCAGGCGAGGAGAGTGTCTTTATTGCTGAGCATGGATTCTATTGTTATCTGGTAAGCGCGGGGAGTCCGGCCCCCGTACTTCAGGTCATGCTGCAGAAGGTTTCTCAGGAAATAGCTACGTTGTCGTTTGAAACAGGCCGTGAGTTTGAAGATACGCTTCTTGAGAAATTCAAAAAAGCAGGGGCTCCACCTGAGGCAAGCATCGCCTGTGTCTCATATCGGAATAGCCGTTTGTTTGTCTTAACACAGAACCAGGGAGAACTATATATACAACGAGGGGGAAAAACAATAAAACTCCTCGACGGTAACCGACATGCCATGGGCGCCCTCCAGGACGATGATGTATTTATCTTAAGCACCTCGGCATCAGCGAGTGCGCTTAATCCGCAGGGCGGTTGGGGTGCGTACCTCGAGGGAAGCGACATTAGCGCACTCGACATTTCGGGGTTAATTCTCACAACCAGTGTGGTCGAGGTCGAAGAAGTTCGGGGTGAAAGGCGGAATGCGCCACCTGTTAAGGAGAAAAAAGAGCGAAAGCCTCCGGCTTTTGTTACGAATATTCTTGCGATGGATCGACGTCGTTTGCTTATGCTGGGTGGACTTGGTTTTATCGCATTACTGCTGGTTGCGAGTTTGGCGTTTGGTCTTATACGCCGGGCCAGCGATCGTCGGCTAAAGCAAATAGCCTATACCAAAGATGAAGTAGCGCAAAAGCTTCAACAAGCCGAAGACGTGGCGTTTTTAAATAGTGGACGTGCGGCAGGACTCATAAACGATGCAAAACACGATATCAGCGAACTTAAGGCTTCAGTGGGTGGTGGAAACACAAAAGAAATCAAAGAACTTCAGGACATGGTTAGCGCAAAAGAGTCGACTATCTTTAAAAAAGAAGACAAACAACCCAGTGAGTTTTTTGATCTTGCAGTCGAGGACAAAAATGCGCATGGTACTTTAATGGCGCGAAGCGGCGACCGAGCCGCAATCGTGAATCCCGACGGTACAGTGTATATATTGAACCTCGAGAAAAAATCACTCGATAAACAAGCCTCGGGTGTAAAGAATGCGGTTGCGGTGGCATTGGGCGACACCTCGACATTTGTGTTGGGAACGAATGGTGTTGTACAGATTGACGAGGATGGGAAAGCAAAGAAAGTAATAGAAAAGGATAGCGATTGGGGAACCGTTGCTGCAATGGCGGTATTTAATAACAACGTTTACCTCCTTGATAGTGGAAAAGGATTGATAACTAAATACACCCCAACTGCCGACGGGTACGGGGGCAAAAGTTCATATATAAAAGGGAACGGGCCGAGTTTAGTAGGTGCTAAGTCTATTGCCATTGATGCATCAGTATACGCTGCAACCGAAAACGCGCTATTCAAGTTCACGAGCGGACTACAGGATGGTTTCGCACCCCAATTCCCCGACGGCGGGATTACGATCACCAAAATAGACAGCGCAGAAGACGTTGAAAAGGTATACGGCTGGGATAAGCCACGTGGATTATTGTACATAGTGTCAAAAAATGGATCTTACGAGCGTCAAATAAAATCCGCGGCCTTTAAAAAGGCTGACGACGTTGTAGTCTCCAAAGACACGGCCTACCTACTACAAGGCCAGAAGATCTATAAGATACCGACCAACTGAGGTATAATTAGGCATGCTTCCCGAAGACGACAAGGTATTGATTGATCGGCTCCTTAAGCGCGATGAACAAGCGTTGTATGAGTTCTTCAAAGCGCATGAAGTGCCGCTTAGTAGATTCATACAGCGGCAGGTGTCTGATCCCCACGAAGTTGAAGAGCTAACCCAAGAAGTATTCATCGATTTTATCGAGTCACTTCGTAATTTTCGTGGAGACGCAAAAGTAAAAACGTTTCTCTTTTCAATAGCGAGGCACAAAATAATCGATTATATTCGTCGTAAAAAGATTAAGAAAATCGTCTTTTCTAAACTCCCGCCAAAAGTTGTCGAAGGACTCCAGTCAATCATCATAGATGATGATATCGATAAAAAAGAACTCCAAGAAAAAATCGCGCACGTTTTTGCCAAGCTGCCGAATGATTACAAGGTTATATTGCGACTAAAGTATATCGAGAATCGGAAGATGAAAGAAATCGCCGCATCATTTTCGTTAAGTTTCAAAGCGGCCGAAAGCTTGTTGTACCGAGCCAGGCGCGCATTTGTCACCACCTATGAACATTACACGCTTGTCAGCGAAATTACATGAAGTCTTTATAGTCGAGCCTAATGACTTGGGTCACCCTCTGCTGACTCTTTACTATAAGAGGACTACGAAATTTTTAAAAACTATGCCGTTTTTGTATATAATCCCGATGTCATTTGTCGCCGCTGTTCTCATGTATGCCGTATTTGGTTTCATGGTCGTGCGTCTGACTTCGGTCCTGCAACACGGGTTTTAACCTATGGCATCTTTTTTGGCTTCTCTGCTTATTGTCTTTAATCGATTCATCGGTCTCATTTTGACTCCGTATCAGACAATGCGTAAAGTAGGAATCGACCATGATTTTGGACAGTTTGGGGTTATTCTGTTTCTCGTGTTTATTTATTTCTCGATGACCGATCCCCTGAGGTATCTGGTGTTTTTGGCGAATTTTACCCTCACGGTATGTTTTTTTTATGTGATGGGGAGAATTTCGCGAAAAGATGTGAGGCTTGCGAGTGCTGTTTTACTCTTTGGGTACACCCTTCTGCCGACCTTGATCTGGTTTAGCACGAATGCCTTTTTGTATACCGTTCTTCCGCCGCCTCGCAGCCTGTCGCTTCTGGGCAAATCGTTTAGTATCGTCTACCTTGCGTTTTCTATATCATTGCTTCTGTGGAAGATTATCTTGCTCTATCTGGCGGCTCGGTTCACTATCCGCCAGGGATTTTACCGCGTGATGTATACTATTGTTCTCTACGGAGCCTGTGTTGTGGCTGTAAGCTATATCGCTTATGTCTTAGGCTGGGCGAAGGTTCCGTTCATTTGAATGTTTTTATAAATTTGCACGACTAACTTAATATGAAACTCTCAGAGTTTACCGATCACAAAACCCGACGCGAGTCCCTCGAGCGCGAGCTCCGTACCAAATTACCAACTATTGATCACGCACTCGTCGATGACACCAACAGTATCCACTGTGAAAATCTCATCGGTGCAACGTCGATTCCCTTAGGCGTCGCAGGCCCCCTAGACGTAATCGGCGACGAAGTTCGAAGACCTGCCTATGTGCCGTTGGCAACAACCGAAGGAGCATTGGTTGCATCAGTCAGCCGTGGCTGCAAAGCCTTAAACGAGGCCGGTGGCGCACGCGTGAACGTATATAAGACGGGGACCACTCGTGGTCCAGTCTTTTACACAGAATCCGTCGCTCATGGTCAAGAGTTCCTCGATTGGGCCCAAGAGCACGTCGACGAAATTGTAAAAGAAGTCGAAAAAACCTCGTCACATATTTTACTTACCAACCTTGAGGCAAAACTTATTGGATCATACGCATATTTGCGCCTGTACTTTGATACGTCAGACGCGATGGGTATGAATATGGTTACGATTGCCACTCAAGCAGTTATCGACTATGTCGAAAAAAATACCAAAGTGCGATCCATCGCCATCGCCGGTAATTTCGATGTCGATAAAAAAGCTGCATGGTTGAACTCGATTTATGGGCGAGGATTTCAGGGGTGGGCCGACGTGGTCATTCCCGAAAATACCCTTAAAAAAACGCTCAAGGCATCTGCAGAGCAGATATTCGACGTTTGGCTCGCCAAATGTATGATCGGGTCAGCAATCTCGGGCTCAATGGGATTTAATGCTCAGTTTGCCAATGTGGTTGCCGCGATCTTCGCTGCCACCGGCCAAGATTTGGCGCATGTTGTTGAAGGAAGCCTAGGAATTACCACAATGAAGGTCATTAACGGTAAGAATCTGTATGTGTCCGTATATCTGCCCTCTCTTATGGTGGGAACGGTCGGAGGCGGTACGCAGCTTACTTCAAAGAAAGAGGCGCTTTCGATTATGGGAGTAAAGAGCGTTGCAGAACTCGCCGAGATAATAACCGGCGCCGTTCTTGCCGGCGAAGTCTCACTTCTTGCATCGCTTGCCGAAGGTTCTTTAGCTAAGGCACACGAAAAATTGGGAAGATAATCGTTAAACCGGGAATGGTTAGGTGTATTTATGGTAGGCATTATTTCTTACGGATTTTATATTCCGCGTTACCGAATTAAAACGGCTGATATTGCCGGCGTTTGGGGAAAAGATCCTGCCGACATTGAAGGATCTCTTCGTATAAAACAAAAAGCAGTAGCGGGGGTCGACGAAGATTCTCTTACCATGGGGTACGAGTCTGCGGCTATGTGTCTTTCGGGGTCGGGAGTAAATCACACCAACATTGGGTCAGTTTTGTTTGGCTCCGAAACGCCTCCGTATTCGGTAAATCCCACCTCAACCATCCTCGCCGAGTTTTTAGGGATTAAACAGCACTATCTTTCCTATGACATGCAGTTTGCCTGTAAAGCCGCAACGGGCGGAATTATTTCCACCCTAGGACTCATTAAAAGTGGCGACGTACAGTATGGGTTGGTAACCGGCTCCGACAAGGCAAACGCCAAAGTGCATGACGCGCTCGAATACACCGCGGGGTCTGGGTCAGTCTCAGTACTCTTGGGAAAGAAGGATCCTATTCTGAATATCCACGGTTGGTCATCGTTTTCGTCAGACACCCCCGACTTTTGGCGGCGTGAAGGAATACGGTATCCATCACATGGTGGTCGATTCACCGGAAAACCCTCGTATTTTCACCATGTGCGTGCAAGTTCGAGCGCAGTCCTTGAGAAAACAAATCACAAACCACAAGATTTTAAATACGCTGTTTTTCATATGCCAAACGGCAAATTCCCCCTCGAGGTTGGTCTCTCGCTCGGATTCACCAAAGAACAAATTCTTCCCGCACTCGTCATTACTCAACTGGGCAATTCATATACCGCATCGGCGCTTATGGGACTTGTCGCGGTTCTCGATGTTGTGCAACCTGGCGAAAAAGTATTCTTTGCATCTTATGGATCCGGTGCTGGGTCAGACGCATTTGTATTTGAAGCCACTGAGAACATAAAAAATAAGCGTCGAAATTTTAAGAAGCACATTGCGGAAACAAAAGAAATTGATTACACAACGTATCTAAAATTTATGGGCACAATATGAATGCAGTAATCGGATACTACACCACCCAATTTGGTGAGCTGTGGGAACAATCGCTTTTTCAACTTGTTGAGGAGGCAATCCACGGTGCGCTTACTTCGGCCAAGCTCGATGCGGGCCAAATCGATGCGATATTTTATGGAAACATGTTGGCTGGAGTTCTTGATAATAATCTTCACGCACCTGCCAAGATCGCCGAGATTGTCGGGCATCACTTGCCGGTGTTTCGTGTAGAGTCGGCTTGTGCCTCAGGCGGCATGGCGTTTCATTTGGCCAACCAATACTTAAATGCGGGAGCTGGCAAAACCGTTCTTGCAATTGGTGCCGAAAAAATGACCGACTACTCTCCTGAACAAACAACTCGTGCACTTGCCGCTGCTGCATCTGGTGAAGAACAAGAAGCAGGTCTTACATTCCCGGGTCTGTATGCCATGATGGCGCGCAGCTACCTCGATGAATACAATTACACCGAAGAAAACTTAGCCTATGTTGCGCACAAAAACCATTTTCACGGAAGTCTTAATAAGAAGGCCCATTTTAGAAAAGAAATTTCGGTAGCAAGTATTTTAAAGAGTGCGTATGTTGCACATCCGCTAAAGGTTCTTGATTGTTCGCCTATTTCAGACGGCGCGTCGGCGGTCGTTTTATCAGCCGACGCGCAACTCACCAAAAAGCACAAGCATGCACAAATTCTTTCAAGCGAAGTCGCGACAGATTCTATATCACTCAAACATCGCAAAAGTCTAACCGAAATATATTCTTCAAAACTTGCCGCCGAGAAGGCGTTTGAGAGTGCTGGAATTTCACCAACCGATATTAACGTTGCCGAACTTCACGACTGCTTTACGATCGCCGAACTGTTTGCAATGGAGGCAATAGGATTTTGGAAGCCAGGCGAAGGCGGGGCACAAATCAAAGAACAATCCACGAAGTTCGGATCAGGTTCGTCACTTATCGTGAACACATCTGGTGGACTCAAAGCGGCAGGTCACCCAGTCGGCGCAACGGGTATCAAGCAAATAGGGGAGCTTTACCTGCAGCTTACCGGGCAAGCCGATGGACGACAAGTGGAAAAGGCGACATACGGGCTGGCACAAAATGTTGGCGGTTCAGGCGGTACATCAGTAGTTAGTATCTTAGGAATATGATATCACCAGTCAAAATTTGGAGACGACAAAAAGTAGTGCGCGAGCGACTCGGACATCGCGGAAAGATTATTTCATGGACCATGATTATGGTCCCAGGAGGTGACTTTAAAGACGTCGCGCCATATCCTGTGGCAATAGTGGAGTTGACCGACGGAAACCGTGCAGTCGGCCAGATCGTCGATTATATAAGTGAAGATTTGACCGTCGGTCGCGAAGTTATTGGTATCCTGCGTAAGGTCCGTAAACCCTCAGACGACGGCGTGATCGCGTATGGGTTGAAGTTTAAACCCATATGATGACCAATAATTATGAAACTCACCTATTCTGCTCCTGCAAAAATAATCATTACCGGCGAGCATTCTGGAGTATACGGGAAACCGATGCTTATTTCGGCGCTTAAAGAACGACTCTCCTTTACGGTCGAAGATGCACCAGTCACTAAAGCTGATAAAGATATCGATTTAATATCAAAAAACGTTAGACACTCACTTAAAAAAAGTGGCGTAGAGTTTGATAACAAACCTTATTCCTACACTATCTCCTCAGACATACCCGCAAAAAAAAATCTCGGGTCTTCGGCCGCGCTCAGTGTCGCCGCGTCTGCCGCACTTCTTCATTTCTACACTGGTCGAGAATTTTCAAAGGAGGTCATAAATCAGGTTGCGTATATGTCTGAGAAGCATTTCCACGGAAATCCCTCAGGCGGCGACAATAGTACTTCATGTTTTGGTGGATTCATTTATTTCAGAAAAGAGTTTGAATTTTTAAAAAATATTTCGTCGCTGAATGCAAAAATTCCAAAAAATATCATGGACCGGCTTTTCATCATTGACAGCGGTAATGCCGTTGAAACAACCGGTGAAATGGTTGAAAAGGTGGGAAAATTTTACAACGCACATCCTACAGCCGCCGAACAGATTATGAATTCTATCGAAAAAATAACCAAGCGCATCGTCGTATCAATAGTTAAGGAAGATCCGAATATGTTTGTTGAGTCCCTCTGCGAAAACGAACGCCTTCTTGAAGAACTTGGCGTAGTCTCAGAGCAAACAAAAAAACGTATTGCATCACTCTCGGATCTTGGTGTCGCCAAAGTAACCGGTGGCGGCGGTTTTAAAGAAGGTTCAGGCAATCTGTTATTTTTTGCAATTGATCCCATTGCCGCAGAGAAGGAGTTTAAGAAAAAGAATATTACCGTTACCAAGTTTGTTCAAGACTTTGAAGGAGTGAGGCAAGAGAAAAAATATAACTAACATGAAGACAGTCACTGTATCGGCACCGGGAAAACTGATGATAATGGGTGAGCATGCGGTTGTGTATGATCGTCCGTGTATAGTGACGGCCGTGGGGTCTAGAATCAAGCTTACGATTGAAGAACTGTCTGTCCCCGAATTTATGCTTGATGCCGCAGACGTAAATGTAGTTGAATATAAGAAGTCTCTTAGTGAAATTGGCGCTGGATACATCCCAAAGGGTGCAATGTTTGTTGAGGTTGCCTTAAGAAATGTAATGCAGTCTGCGGGAGTGGACAATCTTCATGGAAACGGAATAAAAATGATAACCCATACAGATTTCTCTTCACAGTATGGATTCGGTTCATCGTCAGCAGCTACGGTATGTGTGATAAAAGGATTGTCCGAGTACATGGGACTTTCGTTGGGAAATCGGGAGATCTTTAATCTTGCGTATAAAACCGTGCTCGATGTACAAGGAAAAGGATCGGGGTTCGATATCGCAGCTGCGGTGTATGGCGGAACACTCTATTTTATGACAGGGGGAAAAGTAATCGAGCCGATACAAATTGATGAGCTACCGATTATCGTGGGATACAGTGGCGTAAAAGCAGACACGGTAACGCTCATTAATATGCTTGCCTATAAGGCAAAATCCGACCCATCATCGATTGACGGTAGCTACAACGAAATCGCGAGACTAGTCGATAGCGCTAAGTCGACAATTGTTGAAAAGAAATGGCAACTCGTGGGCAGCCTTATGAATCAAAATCAAGAATTGCTCAAGAGTTTAGGTGTATCAACGGACAAATTGGATGCCATGATAGAAGCAGCACGAGACGCCGGCGCCTATGGCGCCAAACTCTCAGGCGCCGGCGGCGGAGATTGCATGATCGCCGTGGCTCCTCGAGACAAAACACAAGCGGTCAAAGATGCGATCACCGCAGCGGGTGGACTAATCATAGAAGTCGAAAGTAATGTAGGAGGAGTAAAGGTTGAAGCATACTAACGACACGACCGATGAGCAGAGTGAACTATTTATAGTCGTTGACCGCGACGATAATATCGTTGGATATAGGACTCGCGGAGAATGCCATAACGACAAATCGCTTACCCATCGGTCAGTAAGTGTTGTTTTGTTTAACGATCATGGCGAGGTACTTCTTCAAAAACGGTCTATGACCAAAGATACATGGCCTGGCTACTATACCGTCTCAGCGTCAGGGCATGTAACAAAGGGGAGCACATACGAGGAAGCAGCAAAGCGAGAAATGGAAGAAGAAATTGGCTTGAGTACAGATCTAACGTACCAAACCAAGTTTTATATAGAGGAGCCATATGAATCCGAATTAGTAGCTGTTTTCACCGGGCATTATAACGGGCCCTTTAAGATAAATACTGCGGAACTCGAGGAAGCGAAATTTCATACCCAGGAGGAAGCAATTACACTAAGCGACAAAATGACCTCTGCCGCGGCGCATACGTTAAAAGTATTGGGTATTCTTAAATAACATGAAAAAAACAGCCGTCGCGCCTTCGAACATTGCGTTCATCAAGTACTGGGGACGAAAAGACGAAGAATTACGGCTCCCCGAAAACGGGAGTATCTCGATGTGTCTTTCGCGACTTACGACAACCTCAACTGTTGAATTCAACGAATCATTTCTGAAAGACGAGATCGTGATAAATGGGACTATCGAAGAACGCGAAGCGAGTCGGGTCGTGAAGCATTTAGACCGCGTACGAAAGATTGCAGGAATACCACTATTTGCAAAAGTTGTGGCGGCCAATAATTTCCCCACAGGTACTGGTCTATCGTCGTCTGCTTCAGGATTTGCGGCGCTGACATTGGCGGCGTGCGCCGCGACTGGTATCACCATGAATGAACAAGAATTATCCATTCTTGCACGGCAAGGTTCAGGATCAGCATGTCGGTCAATCCCTTCGGGGTTTGTTGAGTGGCTCGACGGTGACACCTCGGAATCTTCATATGCTCATTCTTTATATCCGCCCGGCTATTGGGACATCGCCGACATAGTCGCAATCGTATCCGAAGGGCGCAAAGATGTTGCGACAAGTCAAGGTATGAAACTCTTTGGAACGAGCCCGTTTTCTGAGGCGCGCAAATCAGGGATCCCTCAAAAAATTGTTGAGATAAAAGATGCACTGAGCAAAAAGGATTTCACCAAATTTGGAGAAATCTCAGAAGCCGAAGCACTCAACATGCACGCGGTCATGCTGACATCGTGTCCATCGCTTATTTATTGGACACCGGGAACATTGCGGCTTATGAAATTGGTGAAACAATGGAGAACTGAGGGAGTCGAAGTGTATTTTACCATTAACACCGGGCAGGATATTCATCTGTTAGTACAGGGAGCCGATGTACATAAGATTTCTGAGAAATTGAAAGAATTGGAGTTTGTGAAAGAGACGATCGTCAATAAACCATCTGCGGGCGCTCAATTAATTACAGAAGATCTTTTTTGATAAACTCCTTAACCCATGAAGCAAGTGACGGATAGATTGGATTTTTTATGTTTTTTACTTCTTCCGCTGGTTGCATCGTAAATCCATACGCTAATTCTTCATCCCAATCAGGAATATCCTTGACTGTTGCGATAAACAAGTGGCACACTTCATGTTCAATATATTCACTATTGGGGTCTTTTGATTTATAGACCACATGACCTGGCGAGTGAAGTCCTTTTAATGCTTGTGGTTTGATCCCCCATTCTCGCTGCAAAGTCGTGTACACAGCATCTTCGTTTGTTTGTATGGTGCCGTCGTCATAAAACACCGGGTGCGACGAAGCGGTGAGGTCAAACCACTTGTCAAACACCGGGTGTTTGCGGTGTTGCAGCAGATAGCGGTTGTCTATTTGTAACCCAATGGTTATCGCACGGTGAAGGATCCCTTTTTTGTGCGCTTCCCAACGCTCGACTTTCCCAAGTACATTATCACGAGCGTCAACGTGGGGAATGTGAATGATTTTATCGTAGTAGTCGGTCATAGCGGCTGTTCTTATGGTGGCAGGCTTCCCGGACAGGTACATACACCCGATCTGGCTACACATCCGGCGGGACAGCTAATGGAACCGTCGTTTTCTGTGTTTAGGGTCGGCAATTTGAACTGGATTGCGCCATTTTGAACACTGATTATAGAACCACCGAGAATAACTTGGAATATCAGGCCGAATAAGGCGAACACGATAATAAGTACAAAAATACCAATAACCGCGTTACGAATGCGTCCTTGGGCCTTCATGAGTTTTTCCTTGTCGCCTCCTGAGGTTATCCAGTTTAGAGCTCCCCAAAGCATATAGACAAGCGCGACAATACCGGCAACGGTAAAAACGAGCGCAATAATTACTCCAATGAGGTTCCCCAGGTCGGTTGTGGGGTTTGAGCCAATGGGGGCCGGGCTATCAACGCGACCAAATATATTGTTTTCCATGTTATTTTGCGAAGAAACTCTTGACTCCTAAGACATATGCTAACACATTCACAAACAGCATCGCAGTTATCATCACAACTAATCCAATAAGTGCATAGGTGAGCGTTCGCTTCCCTTGTTGAATTTTATCTTGTTCGCCCCCTGAGGTGATATACAAAAATCCGCCCCAGAGCAGCATGGCAAGACATATAAATGCGCCTATTGCCATCGCGAGGGGACCTAGGAAATTGACCAACATGCCGATGTTGCCGACTTTTGCCGCGGGGTTGGTTGCGGGATTTGAGAAGTCGACTGCGTAGACAGGCTTGAACATACCGTCAGTATAGTGGAAATGATTTTTCTTGTAAACAAGACTAAAATAGTGCAAACCTATGGCTGAATTACAACACATTGCAATAATCCCCGACGGCAATCGTCGGTGGGCCCGTGCGCGCAATATGCCCACATTGGAAGGCCATCGCCGTGGATTTTCGGCGCTTGAGAAAATGGCAAACCATATACGCAAACGTGGCATTCATACGCTTACCGTGTGGGCATTTTCGACTGAGAACTGGAATCGTGAAAAAGACGAAATAACCTACCTCATGAAACTCTACGAGACCTGGCTCAATAGTAACCTTCGCACGGCGGTGCGCGACAAGGTGCGAATAATCCATTTAGGACGCAAAGACCGTATTCCAGAAAGCCTGCGCAAAAAGCTCATCGAAGCTGAAGAAAAAACAAAGTCTTACACCCAGTTTAACTTGGGGTTTGCGGTAGATTACGGTGGGCGTGACGAGATCGCCCGTGCGTTTGAAAACATGAAAAACGAAACCGCTGAGGTGACCGATAAAGACCAGCTTGCGGCATATCTTGATACGCGCGACTTCACGCATCCGTTTCCCGACCTCGTGATTCGTACCAGCGGAGAGCATCGTACGTCGGGATTTATGACCTGGCAGACAGCATACTCCGAGTGGATTTTTCACGATAAATATCTCCCCGATTTCACCATCCCCGACCTTGATTTGTGCATTCAAGATTATCAAAATCGCCAACGCCGATTCGGAAAATAAAGCTGCTATAATATCAAGCATGCTCGACCCTTCATACAAAATAACCAATAAAATCCTGACCGCGATTTCAAAAATAGAAGCCGCCGAAGAAGTCATTCGTCATGCGCCGCTGTTACCCCTCTGGGAGAAGCAGTTTAAAGACGATGCTGTTGTACGCGCTGTGCATCATGGGACCCATATTGAGGGGAATATGCTCGATAAGGAAGAAGCAAAGGACGTACTTATGGGGAAAGACGTTCTTGCACGTCCCCGCGATATTCAAGAGGTTATAAACTATCGCCGCGTTGTTGAGTATATCGATGAAGAAGCAAAACGTCACATCGAGAAAATCACCGAACAGCATATTAAGAAAATGCACCGCATTGTTGCCAACAAAATCCTTCCTGACGATCAGACAGGTGAGTATCGCAAAAAGCAGGTGGTTATTAAAGATTCTCAGACCGGCGAAATAACCTTTACCCCGCCCTCGGCCATCGAAGTGCCGTTTCTGATGCGTGAACTGGCATTTTGGATAAACAAAGAAAATGATATACACCCGATCATAAAAGCAGGACTTGCTCATCACGAGTTTGTGCGGATTCACCCCTTTAGTGATGGAAACGGACGCGTCGGTCGTTCACTCGCAACACTGATCCTCTTACTCGGCGGGTATGATATCCGTCGCTTCTTTTCACTCGAGGAGTTTTACGACAAGGACTCACTTTCGTACTATCAGCATCTGCAAAAAGCTACCGCCGGCGACCTTACCTCGTGGCTCGAATATTTTACGTGGGGTGCATCGGTTGAGTTTGATAAAGTAAAAGAAAAAGTCTTAAAGCTTTCAAAAGACGCAAAAATGAAAGAACGCTTTGGGGGACAGCAGATATATCTCAACGAGCGACAGGTGAAAATTATCGAATATATTCAAGAGATCGGGTTTTTACAAAACCAGTCATTCCCGAGCCTGATTCCCGACATTTCGGAAGATACCATCTTGCGAGACCTTAAGGACCTTATTGTAAAAGGACTTATTAAAAAAGTGGGGAGCACCAAATCAGCCCGCTACGTTGCGACATAACAAACCATGAAATTTTCACGCCTTGCCGAATACTTTGAAACAATCGAGAAAACATCTTCACGGCTTGAGATAACCTACTCGCTTTCAGATCTATTTAAAGAGTTACCAGCGGCGGACTTTGATCGGGCGATGTATCTTCTTCAGGGAAGGGTTTCACCTCAATTTGAATCTATCGAATTTGGGATTGCCGGGAAAATGGTTGCAAAAGCGGCGATTCAGGCTATGAATCTCGATTCTGCATATTTCAACAAAATCCTCAAAGAACGGGGAGACATTGGTACAACGGTCGAAGAGTTCAAAAAACAATACACATCGTTTGAAGCAAAAGATCTAACCGTGACCGAAGTATACGATCGACTACTGGAGTTGGCTAAAAAAGGGGGAAGTGGTTCTCAGCAAGAAAAAATGAGCATACTTGCGCATCTTATTCGCCAACTAGACCCGCTCTCGGCGCGCTATTTGGTGCGTATTCCGCTGGGTATTATGAGGTTGGGATTTTCGGATATGACCGTTCTGGATGCGTTTTCGTGGATGCTCAAAGGCGATAAATCGCTCCGTCCAGAAATCGAAGGTGCGTATCATGTGCGTCCCGATCTGGGCTACATTGGTAAACGACTCAAAGAACATGGTGAAAAAGGAGTACGCGCGGTAAAACCCGAAATTTTTACGCCCATTCTTATGATGCGTGCCGAGCGGTTATCCTCGGGCGTCGAAATTATCGAAAAAATCGGGGAGTGTGCAATAGAACCCAAGTTCGACGGATTTAGACTCCAAGCTCATGTAAAAAAACATCACGGGAAAACCGAGGTGCGATTGTATTCTCGAAACCTCGAAGACGTGGGGTACATGTACCCAGACGTTGTCGCAGGAATCGTCAAGCAAATCACGGTAAACGAGGCTATTTTCGAGGGCGAGGCCATTGGATTTGATCCGTTGCGCGAAAGCTTTTTGCCGTTTCAAGAAACGGTGTCTCGCAAACGCAAACATGGTATCGAAGAGAAGGCACTCGAAATTCCGCTGCGCATGTTTGTTTTTGAGTTACTCTATGCCGATGGAGTGAATTATATGCAGACACCCTTTAAAGACCGTCGCAAACTGCTTTCAAAGGTTATAAAAACCAAAAACGAAGTTAAAAAAGACGTAGTCCTTATTGCTGACGACGAAATAACCGACGACCCTAAGAAGGTCGAGCTGTTATTTGAAGATGCCATCGAGCGGGGCCTCGAGGGAATTTTGGCCAAAAAGCTCGACGGCACATACCGGGCCGGTGCACGCGAGTGGAATTGGATCAAATTCAAACGGAGTTATTCATCAAAAATCGAAGACACGGTCGATTGTTTGGTTATGGGGTATGACTACGGACAGGGCAAACGTACTGACTTTGGTATCGGTGCGTTTTTGGTCGGGGTCTATGACGAAAAAAACGATCGGTTTCTTACGGTTTCTAAAATCGGCACCGGGCTCACCGACGAAGAATGGCGTGAAATGCGCAAACGCTGTAACAAGCTCAAATCCGAAAAACAGCCTGCGTTATATGAGGTCAATAAGATCATGGATGTAGATGCGTGGGTCAAGCCAGGTATTGTTGTTGAAATCAAAGCCGATGAAATTACCTTAGGAATGTAAGCCAAA
>JACOTV010000127.1 GCA_016178125.1 Candidatus Microgenomates bacterium
ACCGTTGACTCACATTTCGGTGATCACTTGTCCCCAGCTCAATTAACGGGGGACGAATACCAATCGGACTGGGAACAGCTTTCGCAGGGAATGAAAGTGGTTACTTCGGCTATTGCAGCTCCCGACCTATTGTCGCACAAACTGTCGAGCACTCAACCACAAAATGTTGAACTATATAAAAAAGTGATCGGAACACATCTACACCTCTTGCAACCCCTTGCCGACCTTGCTGGGCTTTCGCTGACTGATTATCTTGCCACAATCGGCATGGATCCCGCGTTTCTCGCCCTTGCCGCTTAAGAACCATTATCTCGTGCATATTTGTACTTGCCCGAAGCCACAAAATTTAGTAGACTGTGCTGTTCATATGGCTACAGATAAATCTTCAAATTATTCAGGAGAATCCATCGTCGTCCTTGAAGGACTCGAACCCGTACGCAAACGCCCGGGTATGTATATCGGGTCAACTTCACAGACCGGCGTCAATCATTGTCTGCATGAAATCGTCGATAATGCAGTCGACGAAGCACTTGCCGGATATTGCCACAATATATTGGTCCGTGTCGAAGACAATGGCTACCTTACGGTCTTTGATGATGGCCGCGGTATTCCCGTCGACGTAAACAAAAAGCATGGCGTTTCAGCACTTGAGTTGGTCATGACCAAACTCCACGCCGGCGGAAAATTTACCACCTCTGCATACAAAGTTTCAGGTGGACTACATGGTGTCGGTGCCTCGGTCGTGAATGCACTCTCAGAACACACCATCGTCGAAGTCAAAAAAGACGGCCAAATCTTTCGCCAAGAATACGTTAAAATCCAAAACAACAAAACCAATGATCGCGTCGCGTACTTTTTCGACGGGGGAATCTTGTCGCTTCTTCGCGACATGAATGCAACTCGCAAAACATATCACGAACCCATCTTCATGCGCAAACAGTTTGACGACAAAGAAGTAGAAGTCGCCATCCAATACAACGATTCGATCAACGAACATGTTATGTCGTTTGTGAACGTCATTAACACCCACGAAGGCGGCACCCATCTAACCGGTTTCCGTATCGCGCTGACACGATCGATCAATAAATACGCCATGTCAGTGCTTGGCGAAAAGGATCTCAAGGAGACACTAACCGGCGAAGACACCAAAGAAGGACTCGCCGCAATTGTGTACGTTAAAATGCCATCAACCAATCTGCAGTTTGAGGGACAAACGAAAACCAAACTCGGCAATTCCGAAGTACAGTCAATAGTTCAGCAATCAGTCGGGGAATACCTCGACGTATTCTTTGAAGAAAATCCACGAATTGGAAAAGAAATCTTAGCCCGCATTTTGCTCGCCCAAAAAGCCCGCCTCGCAGCCAAAGCCGCAAAAGAAGCCGTTATGCGAAAAGGAGCCTTAGAAGGCGCCACGCTACCTGGTAAACTAGCAGACTGTTCTGAAAAAGACCCCGCGATGTCTGAGATATTCTTAGTCGAGGGAAACAGCGCAGGCGGCACCGCAAAACAAGGCCGAAACCGTCGATTCCAGGCAATCCTTCCGCTTCGCGGAAAGGTTCTTAATACCGAACGCGCCTATTTAGACAAAGTCCTTTCGTTTAAAGAGCTAAAAGATTTGGTTATCGCCCTCGGCATGGGAATTGGGGAAAATATCGACTACAAAAAGCTCCGCTATCATAAAATATTTATTATGACCGACGCAGACGTCGACGGCGAACACATTCGTACGCTTCTGTTAACGTTCTTTTTTAGACACCTTCCCGAGATTGTGAAAAATGGTCATTTGTACATCGCTATGCCTCCGCTTTTTAAGATCCAGCACGGAAAGAAAGCAAAGTATGCGTTCACCGAAGCCGAGCGCGACGCAGCGATTGCCTCAATGAGTGCAAACGGCGCAAATCCCGTAGTACAGCGCTATAAAGGTCTTGGCGAAATGAACGCAGAACAGTTATGGGAAACTACCATGAACCCGCAACACAGAATTATCAAAGTAGTAAATGTCGAGGACGCCGAAGAAGCCGATCTAGTGTTCACCATGCTCATGGGAGACGAAGTCCCGCCACGCAAGAAATTTATTGTTACCCATGCCAAGATGGCCAATTTGGATATATAATTATCATTTCAAATTACATTTATGAATCTTTCAAAAATTCCCGCCGGTAAAAACCCCGCAGAAGGGGAGATTAACGTTGTTATCGAAATTCCCGAAGGCTCGTTTATTAAATACGAAATGGATAAAGATATGGAAACTATCGTTGTTGACCGATTTGGGACTACCACGATGGCGTTCCCCGCAAATTATGGATTCATCCCCCAAACCCACGGCGAAGACGGCGATCCCTTAGATGTCCTACTGATAACGCCGGTTCCCGTCGCTCCGGGGGTTGTTGTTTCAGGCCGCGTCATCGGAATGCTCGAAATGGAAGACGAAGAAGGAATTGATACCAAAATCATCGCGCTTCCCACCAAGAAAGCCGATCCGTTTCACGCACATGTTGAAACGGTCGATGATTTGCACGACATCGAAAAGAAAAAGATTAAGCATTATTTTGACCACTATAAAGATCTTGAACCCAACAAATGGGTCAAAACCAAAGACTTTTTAGGAGTCGACAAGGCAATCGAAGCAATCAAGAAGTCGATGAAGTAATAAGGTAACCTAACCATGGCAGACGATAAATCAATAACATCCAATTACGCAGGGCAGACCATCCAGTCTGCTGAGATCGTTTCCGAGATGAAACGCTCGTACTTAGACTACGCAATGAGCGTCATCGTTATGCGTGCGTTGCCCGACGTGCGTGATGGACTAAAACCCGTGCATCGCCGCATTTTGTTTGCGATGCACAAAATGGGTCTCACCAGTAGCGCGCGGTTTTCTAAGTCAGCATCGGTTGTCGGAGAGGTATTGGGTAAATATCATCCTCACGGCGACGCACCGGTATACGAAGCATTGGCACGTATGGCCCAAGACTTCACGATGCGGTATCCACTCGTTAGGGGTCAAGGTAACTTTGGCTCAATAGATGGCGATCCACCGGCTGCAATGCGTTACACCGAGGTCAAACTTTCAAAAATCGCCGAAGAAATGCTCGCCGACATCGAAAAAGAAACCGTCGATTATATCGACAACTTTGATGGCCGCCTCAAAGAGCCCGTGTACATGCCCGCAAAACTGCCGAATCTGTTGCTGATGGGGGCCGAGGGAATTGCCGTGGGTATGGCGACCAAAATCCCGCCACACAATCTTTCAGAGCTCGTTGACGCAATCGTCCACACGATCGATAAAGCAAAAATCACTATCCCCACAGAAGGCAAGGAACCCATCAAAACAAAAGGTTCAGCCCGCGAAGATGCGCCGTTTATTAGCTACGAGACAACCACTGAGGACCTCTTGGAATATATTAAAGGCCCCGATTTCCCAACAGCGGGTATTATCTACGGCGCAAACGAAATCCGCGAAGTGTACTCTACGGGTCGAGGCCGCGTGCTCATTCGTGGAAAAGTCGAAGAAGAGGAAATGAAAGGCGGTCGTACATCGATCATCGTCCGCGAGCTGCCCTATCAGGTAAACAAATCGAATCTCGTTGAGAAAATAGCGAACCTTGTAAACGATAAAAAAATTGTTGGGATCAGCGACTTGCGCGACGAATCAGACCGTGATGGTATCCGCATCGTTATCGAACTTAAGCGCGACGCCGTATACAAACAAGTATTGAACAACCTCTTTAAATACACCGAACTGCAAACAACATTTCCCGTAAATATTGTCGCCCTTGTTGAGGGCGTTCCCCAAACATTGGGCGTTAAGTCGATTCTCGAATACTACCTCAAGCACCGTATCGACATAATCACCAAACGTTCAGAATTCGAGCTTGCACAAGCCAAACATCGCGCACATATTCTTGAAGGGTATCTTATCGCGCTTGATCACATCGACGAAGTCATCAAAATCATCCGCGGTTCACAGACTGAGGCCGAGGCCAAGGTAAGCCTTATGGCCAAATTCAAGTTCTCCGAAATTCAGGTAAACGCCATTCTCGAGATGCAGCTTCGCCGCCTCACCGGCCTTGAGCGCGACAAAATCGAGAACGAACTCAAAGAACTCAAAAAAATCATCGATTACCTCGAAAGTCTCTTAAAAGACGTCTTCAAAATGCTTGAGGTTATTAAAACCGAGATCCTCGAACTCAAACAAAAATATGGTGACGACCGTAAAACTCGTGTGATTAAAGCAAAGCCCGGCGAGATTACCGATGAACAGCTTATCGAAAACAAAGAAGTCATCGTAGTTATGACCAAAGAAGGATACATTAAACAAGTTCCCCGCGAAACGTTTAAAGTACAAAACCGTGGCGGAAAAGGAGTCTCGGGGATGGAGACCAAAGAAGCCGACAATGTGGCCCACTTACAGACCGCCATGGCACACGACTATATCTTATTCTTCTCAAATCAGGGCCGCGTATTCCAAACGCGCGTGTGGGAAATTCCCCAGGGAACACGCATATCAAAAGGAAAAGCCATCGTAAACGTCATTACGCTGCGCCCCGACGAAAAAGTAACCTCTATGCTCACGTTTGACAAGGAACTACAGAACAAGGCGAGCATGTATGTTCTTATGTCGACCAAAAAGGGAACCGTCAAAAAAACCGGATTCGATCAGTTTGCCAATATTCGTGCAAACGGAATCGTGGCAATCAAACTCGACGCCGACGACGAGCTCCTTTGGGTAAACCTCACCGATGGCAAACACAATGTAATCCTCACCTCAAAAGACGGCAAGACCATCGTATTTAAAGAAGACGAAATCCGCCCCACCGGTCGTGCCTCAATGGGCGTGCGCGGCATGACCCTTGAGGGAAATAACGAAATCGTTTCGGCCGATGTATTTGGGATCGAAGAATTTAAGAAAAACCTGTTTGTAATAGGCGAGCGCGGAATTGGTAAAAAAACCGAGCTTTCGCTTTTTAAGGGTCAGCATCGCGGTGGCAAGGGCGTGAAAGTCGCCTCAGTCGACGACAAGATGGGCAAAATTGCGTTTGTCGAAATAATCGAAATTGGCCAAACCGATGTCATAATCACCTCAGACCATGGACAAGTCGTTAAGATCCCGCTTAAATCGATTCCTTCACGCTCGCGAAGCGCCAAGGGGGTCATTCTCATGCGCTTCTCCGATAAGCAGGACCGCGTCTCAACCGCGACGTTTGTATAATAGGCTGTCGATGCTGACGGTTCCCCAGTAATGTTGTTATAATGCTCGTATGTCAGAAGATATGTCAGCCGAACGACCACTGCCGCCACAAGAGCTACAACCTAAGCCATCGCTTATTGATCAGATACACGAAGTGCAGCAAGAGCTCAGCGCACTCACCGTTGACTGGACTTCTCCTTCTCATGAATCAATTATTAAGCGTGAACAGTATCGCGAATTGTGCCATCAGGAGAATGCGCTGAGCGCTGAATATTTTGCTGAGCTCGTACATGAAAATAAGGATTTACTCCCCGAATCCTTTCGCGATGCAACAATTGCCTATGGAGCAGGTGATTTCGCGTTTACTATCCAGCTCAAACAGAAAGGCCGTGGAGGATTCGTCACGTTTTCCCGCTCATCCCACTATTATGACACTGATAAAGATAAATGGATTACCGACAGTAAGCGACAGGGGAACGGATTGCAGGTTCCGTACATGGATACCCAGTCAAGCTCAGGAGCACAAATTAAGTACGGTGACTTTCTACCGATGGAGCCGTTTCTTGATCCCACACGCTCCCGTGGCGCATTTGACGGACTCTCTAAGCAGCTTGGCGAGGCTGCAGTTAAACCGTTTCAGCCGGCTTGGCTTACCGAGCATATTCCCGGAATAGACAAGGTTTCACCATTTCCCTTGGTTATTCATACTCCGAGCCTACCTAAATCCGTATAAATACTTTAAACACTACGGCCGAAAATACCCTACAGGAACCGCTGAAAATGTGGTAGAATGAGGCTTAATGAAAGTGCCCGTCATAGACATTACTCGCTTCATAAAAGACGACCTCACGCAGCAAGTTCTTGAGTTGAAAAAGAAAGACATAAAACTGAAGCTGGTGAATATATTAATCGGCGAAACGCCCGAACAGCTTGCGTATGTAAAAATGAAGCAAAAGCTCGCCCGGGAGTTTGGTATCGAAATGGAGTTCATTCACATGAAAGAACCACCGGCTTTCTTGCAGTTTGCTAATTTACTAAAAGACAAATCACAAGATCCTCTTGTGCATGGCGTAGTCATGGAACAGCCGCTTCCGAGCTCGCTGCAAAGTGACACGATCTACAATTTCATTCCGCTGACCAAGGAGCTCGAAGGACGCCGTAAAAAGACCGAGTTTTTACCACCTGTTGGAATGGCC
>JACOTV010000128.1 GCA_016178125.1 Candidatus Microgenomates bacterium
GTTGTCGCCGACATTTCGGCCCCTGTTCCAATTTTTCCGCTAAGAACCGCCTTCACGTCGATCCCAAATTGTTCACAAACAAGTCGAATCCCTGTTATGCCAATGTTCCTTCGGAGTCTCCACTGCACATCGCCTTCAGATGCAGCACCCACATCTACCAATGCACTCGTTGATTGATACTCTTCTATTTTGTCTCCTATCTGATCCATCCACCCACCCAATCGATTCGGACCGCGCTTACTGCGGCGCTTATCGCGTCCGTCGGTTGCATCGGCCCATATATTTGTCGCATGCAGAGCCAGTGCCCGTGCATATTTACGATCTCGAACGGCATCGGCCTTGAGGGGGCCAAGTATAAGCGGACGAGCTAGCGATTTTGCATCGGCAACTATATGACCATATTCATACATAATCTGTGCATATTTTTCGCGAATTCGTGGATCGATATCGTCTAGTTTTCCTTGGTACCACGCTATAAAATCACGAGCAGGCTGCGTTACGGGCCTATGCCATGAGGGGGGAATCGCGTCTTCTATTTCTTGAGGAAGCCTGACTGCCGGACAATCGCCGTATCCCGCAATGCGTGACGAAAGCTGAACGACTGCGGGAGTGAGCTTTTTGTGACGTGTTTCGTATCCCGGGTCGTCTGCAGCCTGCACAAAAATGCTTGATTCTTCGCGATGTTTTCGCAAATAGTGCAGTGGCAATTCGACGTCAGGTGCTGAGGGGCCGTCTTCGGGTTCTGTTTTAGCAAGCCCCATTTCAACAATTTCTTCAAAAGGACGCGTAAACCACTTATCCACGGGGAGATCCTCTTTTCCGAACCGATCCACCTTCACTGAAGGTATCCCCGCTCGATTGGCGGCAAGAATACCTGCCGTAAACTTATCGTCGACGGCAGCGCACTGCGATGGATCAGCGCCAAAATAATGCATTGCCTTAAGCATCATTCGTGAGCTGGGTTTACGATCACCTTTATCGAGGGGGGTAAACACGATATCAGCCCCTATTTCGTGCGCCCACCATGCGAGTTTTTGATACGAAGTATCGTCTTTTGGCCGTTTATTTGAAACAACAGCTATGTTCTGTATGAATCCTTGCTCACGTGCACTCTTCACGTGTCTCACGATATCGCTGTCGGGGTCGAGGTGATCGTGCTCGGTAAAGGTACCCTCAGCATCAAAAAACCAGGTATCCACATTACGCTCATGCCACTTTTGAAAATCGATATCGAGAACACTATGACGCATTTCGGTCGGACGAAGCTGGTCGAGATTCATAATGGGGGCCTCGTGCTCGGCCCACTGGACAAGTCGCTCTGTATGGGGGTGATAAGTGAAACCTTCTGCTGATTTCATAGGCTGGTTAGAGAGTATACACTATTGGCGGTTTAGTAGGATGTTAGCGCAGGGCGTTTCCCGCAGCAGGACACGCGCAAGCTGCAGCGTTTGTGTTGTCAACCTTGCAGGTCATGGGCGCGCATACGCTTGGGGCGGTTGGATCGGGGGGAATAAATTGGCACCCCTCGATGGGTTGGCCCGGCGCAGCTGTTGGGCAGATTGCAAATCCCGATGGATTGCAGAACCCGCTTGCACACTCGCTATCCTGGGTACATGTTGTCCCACACGAAACGGTTCCTGTGCCAGTTCCACCCGGGGTGACGGTCGGCTGAGGTACAGTACTTGGTGCCATCGTTGGCGGCACATCTGGCGCGCAGGGCACTTTCTCGGCGTGTTCCTTACCGGCTACACTCACATCGTTTTCGGTATCTGTTGTTTCGGCCGCATCAGTGTCAGGAGTTTCTGTTCCTTTGGTTTTATTTCCTGGTTTTTCGGGAAATTTGGTTTTATCTTTACACGGTTTAATAGGTGGGACGTTCTTGCTCCCGTCACCGCGACAAACTCCAAAAGCAAACTTTTTGCTGAATGCATCACAGGTACAACCCGCGTTACACGCTCCGGCCTCGCCCACTTTACAAAAAGAGAAAAACGTGCCCTGACCACTGCGACACAGCTTGCCACGTCCACGTCCCTGCGCTGATGAAGGGGCGCTAAGGGCGCCGAGCACTTGCCATAACATATAGCCAATAAGCAGGATGCTCACCACGAAAAGGGCAAGATATCTACGAGAGTGATGGGGGGTTGTTTTTTTCATGCGACGCGTGACTTTTTTTGCCATACGCTATTCCCGTGACTTTCTGGATGTGCAAATCACACCACAACTACCGGGACACCCGTTTGTCTTGTTACATTTCTTTATAGATCCATTTTGACAAACCGGAGGAGTGCAAACGGGTGGAGGAGTGCTCGTTGGCTCGCCTGGCACGATCGTTGGCGTTACGGGAACGAGCGTAATCGATGGGACCGGGCACGCACATTGCTCGCCGTCAAAACACGCACGGTCTCGGCAGACCTTAACCGTTGCCACTAAACTTGATCCGCGAACGCCACACGCGTGAGTAGGCTGAGGAATCTTGGTTGGACGAGGGGTGCTTGTTGGTTGATGCGCAACAGTAGGTTCAGGAGTGTATGATGGCTCCGGAGTCTCTGTTGGGCACGCCTGCCAATTGGGATCGTGGCAGTAACCACTTTCGCAGTCTGAGTCTGTTTCACAAACCTGACCGCACGCTGCACTTCCTGGAACAGTCGTTGGAAACGGAGCAAGAGTAGGTGAAGGAGTCGGTGTTATGTCGGACTTTGAGACACATCGGCCGTATTTGAATCCTTCTCTAAACGGGACACACGAACAACTGTCTTCGCAACTGTTTTCTTTCCCGACTTCACAGATACTAAATCCACCCCAGCCACGACCGCCGTCTTTACTGTTATGAGGTGTACAGACGCCGCGCTTATTAAATGTCGCATTGGTAGATGCACCAAGGGTCATGATCACTTGCCACACCATAAGACCAATCAGCACAATGCTTATTATAAAAAGCCACACTCGTCGGGAAGTTAAGGGGTGCTTCGATTCAGATTGTGAAGAAACATGACGCCGTTTAGGCTTTGCCATAAAATCATGATAAATATCTTTCAATGATTTGTCAACGTACACCAGATGGGGTTGTTACTCATGATTCGCTTTTGGTATGATAGGTGCATGATGACCACGCAAGCTATGCACCCAGCAGTACATAGCCTTGATGGCAAAAAATAACCCCGCATATGGCGGGGTTTTTTATTATATGATCGACTCACCACTCGTTATAGACGACGAAGAATTAGTGCAAGAAGAATGTGGCCTGGTGGCCGTATATACTCCTCGTGCCTCTCGACAAATGGAAGTGGCGCTTGCGGCCGCAGGCGGTGTACAACATAGGGGACAACAAGGAGCCGGGATTGCATCCAAAACTGCACAAGGCATAGAAAAATACACTGCCGTCGGACTCCTTAAGGAAATCTTCACTCCCAAAAAAATTGCACAGCTCAATAAACCGTGCAAATGGACCATTGTGCACTGCCGTTACGGCACAAACGGCGACTATAATTCGTGCAATTTACAACCCTGTATCGAAAACTTCGCAGGAAACGTCTCGGTTGCGCTCGTCCATAACGGTCAGTTTGTAGGAACCGAGGCAATTCGTA
>JACOTV010000070.1 GCA_016178125.1 Candidatus Microgenomates bacterium
AATCGACACGATTGCCAAGTACCCCAACATTACGCGTACGATTCATATGCCTATCCAGTCAGGTGATGATAATGTGCTTAAACGCATGAACCGTTGGTATACCCAAAACGAATACCTCGACATAATAGCTAAATTTAGGTCCAAAATCCCCGACGTCAAATTCACGACTGATATTATCGTTGGGTTCCCCGGTGAAACCGACGAAGAATTTCAAAGTACGGTTGCGGTATGCAAAAAAGTCGGATACGAAAAAGCATATTTAGCCATGTATTCACAGCGGCCGATGACGGCCGCGACCAAAGGAATGATCGACGACATCCCCCATCCTGTTAAGAAGAAACGCTGGCAGACACTTGAGGACATGGTGAATAAACCCCATCTCACTCACATGAGAGTTACTACATAAAGTTTAGCAACTTTTTGCGACCGCAGTTCCGTCTTCACGTTTATTGTTCGTCCATTCGGTAATGGTTCCCCCATTGAGCAATGTGCAAAACGCAACAGGAGTATCGCCAAAAATATTATTGTTCACTTTTATATTCAGGGAATTATCCGAAGTCACAACCGTTGTAACCGACCCGGTTGTACCATTCCATTTACGAAAATAGTTGTTATCGAGCGTCGCACCGCCTATTGAACAACCCGCACAGAATGGCTGGAAAATAGCGCTGGCTGTACAACCGCCCGCTCCTCCTGAATCGGTTCGACTGATACCGCAGTCGTGCTCAATACTGTTGTTCTGAATTAGGACACCTGCGCCATCGGCTACCCTGAAGCCAGCGTTCTGAGTCGGCGCACCGTTCACAATGCCACCCCCTAATTGCCCAACATAGTTTCCGATAATTTGAGCGGTGCCGTTTGGATCAAAGCCATCGATCGTACCTCGAACGCGGTTTCTCTGAACGGTACAGCTGGAGCACGTGACTGCCGCACTCGGTAATCCGGTCCCCGCTTTTAACCCAACAAATTCACTATCCTCAACAATAAGATTCACCCCCTCGCGCAACCACACCATCGGAGCGCCATTACAAGACGCCTGGAATCGGGAATTCCTGATCGTTATGTTGTCTCCAACCACCTGAACACAGTCGCTAAAGATGTATCCGTCTAGCACGACATTTGATTGGTTCACAATAGCGCCACCAGCATAGGGAGTCTGGGGAGCCGTTTTAGGACCTGTCGTGTCGTAGGTAGGATAGCCAGCAATAGGTGGTGGTCCGCCAGGAGGAGGCCCCCCCGGAGGCACGACCGGCGGAAGCGGTATAGGAGTCGGTGTTGCACGTATGACAGGGTTAATTACGTACGTTACCTGTGATCCTTTCATCCCCAGTGGATCGAAGAATAAAAAGGCTATTGCAGCAACCAGAAGAAGAAGCGGAAGCCATTTCCAATCGTCTCCCATTTGGCCGTTAAACATACCATCATTGTAGCAGTTTCTATATTCGGATCTTCTTCGATTCGAGTTTATATGCTACAATCATTCACATGAAAGTTTTGGTAACCGGTGGGGCAGGATTTATTGGGTCTAACTTCGTTTTGTATTGGCTCAAAAACCACCCCGACGACCATGTAATCAATGTCGATAAATTAACCTACGCCGGTAATCTCGAGAATTTAGCTTCAGCGCATGACAATCCTAACCATCATTTTGTGAGAGCTGATATAGGCGACTCGGCCGCAATGACTAAAGCACTCGAGGGCGTAGATACGGTAGTACATTTTGCGGCCGAGTCGCATGTGGACCGCTCAATTATGACCCCTACCTTGTTTCTCGAAACCAATGTTGTTGGTACCCAAGTGCTTCTTGAAGCCGCATATAAGAACAAAGTAAGCCGGTTCCACCACATATCAACGGACGAAGTGTTTGGATCTCTCGAACTAAATAGTGACACTAAATTCAACGAACATACCCCGTATAACCCACATAGTCCGTACGCTGCTTCAAAGGCCGGCTCAGATCACATAGTTCGCGCTTATCATGACACTTACGGCTTACCCATTACCATCAGTAATTGTTCAAATAATTTTGGCCCGTATCATTTCCCGGAAAAACTCATTCCTTTGGCAATAACGAATCTTATTGAAGGTAAAAAAGTACCGATTTATGGCGACGGTCTTTATGTACGCGATTGGTTGTTTGTCGAAGATCATTGTCGCGCAATTGACATGATTCTCGAAAAGGGTGTCGTTGGCGAAACCTATTGTATAGGGAGCATGACCCGCGACATGCCAAATCGCGAAATCATTCGCGACATATGTCGGATTATGGAAAAGAATTACGACGAATCGGTCGAGCAGGTAAAAGATCGTCCGGGTCACGACCGTCGATACGCAATTGATTTTTCTAAGATAAAAAACGAGTTGGGATGGGAGCCAAAGTTTGATTTTAGTACAGCTCTCAAGTACACAATCGATTGGTACACTAACAACCAAGATTGGTGGAAACATGTAAAAAGCGGCGAATACCAAAAATATTATCAACAGCAATATGCATCATGAAGAAGATCGCAATAACCGGCCCGAGCGGACTGGTCGGCTCACGTATAATAGAACTGCTCTCAAGTGACTTCGCTTTTATTCCCCTTCCTCAAGAAGAACTCGACATAACTGACGCAGAACAGGTAAACCAGAAATTTAAAACACTCGATGCCGATCTACTCTTACACTTAGCAGCATATACCAACGTAGATGGGGCAGAAACGAATAAAGAAATGGCGCGAAGTATAAACGTCGAAGGCACACGCAATTTGTTTACCGCAGCCACCAAAAAAACCATGCAGTTTGTATATATATCTACAGACTTTGTATTCGACGGCGATCATCCACCCTACGATGAATCAAGTGTTCCCAATCCAATCGGTTATTACGGACAAACAAAATACGAAGGAGAGCAAGTAGTAAAGGATGCCGCGATGGTTGTACGAATTACGTATCCGTATCGCAAATCATATGAAGCGCGCCCGGACTTTATGCGATCTATTAAACGGCTTCTAAGCGAAGGGAAAACCATTGGCGGTATTACCGATTCAACCTTCACCCCCACTTTTATCGACGACATTGCATACGGCTTAAAACACCTCATGAATCATTATTCTCCTGAGATCTACCATCTTGTCGGATCAGCCAGCATGAGTCCGTATGAGGCATTTGTTGCGATTGCACAGACATTTGGCCTCGACGAGTCACTCATCGTAAAAACCACCTATGACGAGTACTTTAAGGGAAAGGCCAAACGTCCGCGTAACGGGCAAACTATCAGTACGAAAAATACCTTCCAGAAAATGAGAGACTTTACCCAAGGACTTTCTGATATATCAAGTTCCGCGTAACTACCTGTGAACAGCACTACTGCGCCGTATGCCGGTCTTAAGACACTCTATCTTCAACTCGATAGCTTTATTTCGCTGCATACCGCGCGGCTTAAAGGAATCAAACAGCCCACAAACACGCAACAATCGATTGAGCGCGGTCGAATGTTCATCCATGCATTTCTGAAAGGATTCTTAAAAGAACGCGCCAAACGATCAGTAGAGCTGAGTTCATCTGAAGTTACGGAAGCTAACAAAAAAGCGATCAAACTTATGGGAGCGCGCCCGGGGATTATGTCATGTATGGATAGTAGGTTGCCTGTCACGATTATGTTCGGTCTTCCCATGCAGGCTGCCAAATCCATGAGGCTCCCCGGTGGCGATATGCCAGGATTTCTCTACGATGGAACAGGGAAACTCACCGTCGACACGTCTTCTCGCCTGGCTGCTCTTCTTACGTCATCCCATGAACATCCGTTAGACCCCCGTTTTCAACTATTAGTGAGTCATACCGGATGTGCTGCACGATACGGACTTGAGAAATTGGCAGGGCGCGATCCTGCCGATCAGGGGCTGTACGCCGACATATATTCGAAAAATGAGCAAGGAAAGGTATTACAACAGGAATATGGCATTGATCCGATCGGCTTCGTATACGACGTTGCAACAGGATATGGGTATATGGGACTCTCGCGCGACGAAGTCCTTTCGTCGACCAACGAGTTCGGAGAACAGGTATTAAAGGAACTCGAATTCAACAATCAGATTATCAATACTAGAAGCATCGCGAAAAAATATAGTAGTGTCTTTCGAAAGAACTTTTTCAAGGTTGACTGGACAACTAACCATAAAGAGTCCGCGCTGAGATTCATGATTGCAATGGAGCATATATGTGAAGCGGTTTTCCCCGAGATGAGCGATCAGGTGAGAGCGCTATATCGTCATCGTAAACCGCCCGAAATCCGTATGAAGACGATGTTGGTACTTTTTAATGCATTTAGCGGATATTTGCACGATCCAAATGGTACAGGAAATCCTTACACCCAGCATTTGGAAGAATGCGTAGTGTTTGACTACAAAAGCAAGGGTCCGTTTAAAGAGTATCCTGCATTCGCAATCGCGCCTATTGAGGGAAACGTTGCCGAGTATGCACAACTGGCACAGACCATTGTGCGTGATAATCGGCGCGCCGGCCGCGTGAAAGACCGAACCAACTTATATACAGATCGGGATTTTATAGCAGCTACCGTTCCGTTTATATATAAAGCAGAAGTGGGTATCAAAAGTACCGATGCAGCGTGGGAACTTATTCGAAGTATCGATTGGACTGAAATTGCGTACTCTTGGCAACATGTAGATCTTACCACCTGGCTCTCTGAGCAGATAGGGAGCAATATAAGTCATGAGAAATTCGTCACGCTCGTAACTGTGCTGAATGAAATGCGAAACAGACTGCAAGAATTGAAAAATAATACAAAAACGCAATCTCTTCTCGATACGGACGCTATGTCTATTTTGCCTTTACTTGTCAGCTCAGACCGCCAGCCGCAATCAATTGTACAGTTTATTACCTAAGAAATTCTTGGATCCAAGATAGAAACTAGATCGGAGCTGGGGAGCTCAACTCGCAGCACCTTTCAGCACGTAATCAATATTGAAATAGCACCGCTACTAAAGTAAGATGTATCGTAACTTATGACTATCACAATAGTAGGTCACGGATACGTAGGACTTGTTTCAGCCTGTGTGTTTGCCGACTTCGGAAACAAAGTCTGGGTGGTTGGACATACTCCTGAAAAACTCAAACGGCTTAAGAACGGCGACCCTATAATCTACGAGCCTGGTCTCGCCGAAATGCTTCAAAAAAATATTAAGGCAAAACGGCTTATATTTACCGATACCTATGAGAAAGCGGTCAAAGACTCCGAAATCGTATTTATCACCGTCGGAACCCCGCCAAAATCCGATGGCAGCGCCGACTTATCGGCGGTCTTTACCGTCGCAAAAGAGATCGCTACCCATCTGGCACCTCGCTTTACCGTCGTTTCATGTAAAAGCACGGTCCCCGTTGGCACGAATATTGCAGTTGAAAAAATTCTTAACGACAACAAGCCCCCCGGGGCTTCAATAGCCGTAGCATCCTGTCCCGAATTTTTACGTGAAGGGTCGGCTATCCAAGACACCGTATCGCCTGACCGCGTAGTTATAGGATCCGATAGTCCAGAAGCAATCGAAAAAATGCTCGAGCTCCATAAATCATTGCCCGGTAAACGAGTTGTTACCAATCTAGCGTCGGCTGAACTTATTAAGTATGCTTCTAATTCTATTCTTGCTACCAAAATATCATTTGCAAACCTCATCTCATTTTTCTGTGAGAAAACGGGCGCCGATGTGGAAGAGGTCCTTGACGCCGTTGGCATGGACCGTCGCATCGGTCGTACTTTCATGTATGCCGGAGTAGGATATGGCGGTTCATGCTTCCCCAAAGACGTACAAGCATTAACCGACACCGGCAAGAAGCTCGGCGTCGACGTAACGCTTCTTAAGAGCGTCGAGGATATTAACCAACATGCACGCGCTAATTTCTTGGCTAATGTGCTCAAAAAAGTAAAAGGAAAGAACATTGGCATTCTCGGACTGAGTTTTAAACCTGATACCGACGACATACGATTTGCGCCATCGGTATACCTCGTTGGTGAACTGATAAAAAAAGGCTACAAAATAACTGCGTATGATCAGGCAGCATCAGAGAATATCCGGAAGATCTTTGGCGATAAAATAACGCTGGTTGATCACGCCTTCGACGCCGTGCGCGGAGCCGACGCACTCCTGGTCTTGACCGAATGGAATGAGTTTAAACAGATCGATTTGGTAAAAGTGAAATCGCTTCTTAATAAACCCGTACTCTTTGATGGACGCAATATCTACGATCCAGTAAAAATGAAGGAAATGGGTTTTGAATATTTCGGGATCGGCCGCCCGTAATTCACGCTATAATCTCTTTACATGAATATTCTAATAACGGGTGGGGCCGGTTTCTTGGGCTCGCATCTTTGCGACCGTTTGTTGGCCGACGGTCATTCGGTTGTCTGTGTCGATAACCTCATTAGCGGCTCAGAGGCTAATATTGCCCATCTCTCTTCAAACAAGAACTTTACTTTTATTAATCATGATGTGATTCAGCCGCTTCCCGCAAACATTAGCGCAGACGCCTTATTTCACCTTGCTTCACCAGCGTCACCAAATCACCATAGCGCAATCAGTTACCATTCACTTCCCCTGCCTACCATGCTGGTAAATACCACCGGTACCCTTGAACTTCTCCGATTTGCAAAAAAAAATAATGCTACATTTCTGTTTGCTTCAACATCGGAGGCGTACGGCGATCCCCTTGAGCACCCACAACAGGAAGACTATCGAGGAAATGTTTCAACTACCGGTCCCCGCTCAGTCTACGATGAGGCAAAGCGCTTCGGGGAAACCATCACTGCCTATTTTTGGCGAAGCGAGGGCGTTGATGCCCGAATCGCACGCATATTTAATACATATGGACCGCGCCTACAAAAAACAGACATGCGCATGATTGTTAGATTTATCACCCAAGCACTAGAGGATAAACCGATTACCGTATTTGGCGATGGCACGCAAACACGCTCACTTGCTTACGTGTCAGATACCATTGATGGATTGGTTAAACTCATGTTTTCCGATAACACCAGCCAGACGGTCGTTAACGTTGGTTCCCCCGATGAACACACTGTCCTCGAATACGCTCAGATCGTAAAAGAGCTCACGCATTCCAAAAGCGAGGTTACCTTCAGTGAAGAACTCCCCGCAGACGACCCGCTCAAGCGCCGACCCGACATTACCCTCGCCCGTAGCCTCTTACAGTGGGAACCAAAAATAACGCTTGAAGAAGGACTCGTTAAAATGATTGAATATGTAAAATCAAGTACATGAAAACAGCCGTAATCATCATCCCCACCTATAATGAAGCCGACAATATCGAACGCCTCATTAAAGCAATAATGCAGATAACCGACGCAATCACCAGCTGGAGCTTCAAAATAGTTGTTGTTGACAGCAAATCCCCCGATAAGACCGCAGACATTGTAACGTCAATTCGTAAGACCTCGCCTTCGGTATACTTACTCGAAACCGAAAAAGAAGGCATAGGCAAAGCATATAGTCGCGGATTTGTTTATGCTCTTGAGAAACTCAAACCCGATGTACTGTTTGAAATGGATGCCGACTTTTCTCATGACCCAAAATCTATTCCGCAGTTTATAAAAAAACTAGAAAGTGGCGCAGATTTTGTTATCGGATCGCGGTATATGAAAGGCGGATCAATTCCCAAAGATTGGGGGATTGATCGTAAAATATTCTCGGTTTTAGGAAACGTAATAGTACGTCTTGGCTTTATGAAACTCTCAATAACCGATTGGACGGGCGGCTATCGGGCAATGCGCGCAGATCTTGCATCACAAAGTATCAAGCACGTCGACAAGTACACCGGGTATGTATTCCAGATCGCGCTTCTTGATTTTGCGGTCAAACAACATGCTCGTATCGCAGAAGTACCCATTAAATTCACCGATCGCAAATATGGTGTTTCAAAGATCAACTCTGGACACTATATACAGAATATTTTCACCTATATTTTCAATAATTCTTCATTCGTAAAGTACATAATGGTCGGTGGAGTCGGGTTTATTCTCGACTTTGGTATTTTGTATTTGTTATATCGACTGGCAGGTTGGCCAATATGGCTGAGCCAACTGTGCTCGGCAGAATGCGCAATACTCTCTAATTTCACTTTAAATAATTTCTGGGCATTCTCGCACAAGCGAGAAGCAGGGATACATAATTTCTTCAAAAATCTGGGGAAGTTTCACGGAGTATCTATGGGCTCATTGATTATCCAAACTGCGTCAATCACGGCATATGAACATTTTTGGGGAGATACTTATGTGTTCCTCTTTAAAATGGGTGTTATATTCCTCATCATAATCCCGTATTCGTATGTGCTGTACAATCGCGTCATCTGGAAGAAAAAGAAGTAACTACTCTTCAATCTTTGCGTATTGCGTTGCGATCCATCCTTCTTTTCCGTCGGCATAGGGAATCTTTACCCAGTTTGGCTGTTCCTCAACGACCGTAAACTTCTCGCCCGGATTCACGCGTGCAGATTCTGAGGCGTCTACGTTAGGTTCTGAACGTACGCGTAGAAATCCGGTAGGTGTTTGCAGGATTGTCACTGTCTTTTTACCGGTGTCTTTTGTCGCGGGGGTCGGCGACAATTTCGCCGAGTCAGTTGAGGACTTTGGATTCAGTTTTGCTGAGTCGCTTGCTGCCTTAGCCTGAGCAGCCTGGTCGATTGCTAGTTTTATACTTGCGTTTACTTTGCGATATTCCTCGATGTTTATTTTTTGGGTGCGTCTGAAGAAACCCGGCATATATATTGACAGCTCGTGCGTTCCCTTGGGGATATCAGCCAAAAGAAGCGGCGCCACTCCTTTTTCATCGGTATCCAAATACACTATTGCTCCAACAGGTTCTGTTTCAACATACACTTCACCAGCTCCCGACATTTTATGTTCAGCGTCACCTTTTGTGATCGTAAACACTTCGCCTGCTGAGGTAATGTCCGAGTTCCCCAGTTCGCGATTTATATAACTCAGAGCTCCTTTGTATACCGTAATTTTTCCTTGCCAGGTTGCTGTCGCAGTTGCTTCATGATCAGGAATCAGTTTTATCGTATGAGCGCCGATTTTAACTTGCTGATTATAGGGGGTACGACCAACATTTACCGTGTCAAGAAACACGTTTGTATTTGGTGAAGAAACGATCTGCAACCGGCCATACTCGTTTTGCTTGGTAAGAACCAAAAATTGGACACCTATATATCCGACAAAGAGGACTATAAGGACCATCAGAAGAACTAGTTTTCGCTTCATATTCTTCGGTCGCATATACCAATATTGTAGCTGATTGTACTAGTAGTGGCTATACCTTGAGTAATACATGCATTATTTAG
This sequence comes from Candidatus Microgenomates bacterium, assembly GCA_016178125.1. Lineage (GTDB taxonomy): Bacteria > Patescibacteriota > Microgenomatia > UBA1406 > GWC2-37-13 > JACOTV01. The sequence goes on from JACOTV010000070.1 coordinate 9,346, forward strand.
CACCTCAACAGCCCAAAATCATCATTTTGTAGACAATAGTCCCTTGTATTCCCTCGAATGTACTGTATTATCCGTCATACGCTTACTGCTTGAACGGATTTTTGTTATATGATAAGGTTGTATTTTCCACCATTATTAATTTCCTATATATATGGCAGATCAAACAGAAGAAAAAGCAGAGATATGTCCCAAATGCGGCAGTCCGCTTGTTGAGGCGACTACCAAGACCGGTAAGAAGTTAAAAAGATGCTCTACGAATGTATGGGACCCCGCAACACGCACGTCCTCAGGCTGTGACTATGTTGAGTGGCCCAAAGCAAGCGTCGAAGAACTAGACGAAGATTGTCCTGAATGCGGTGCAAAACTCGTTCTCATGCACACCGCAACGGGCAAACAGCTAAAGAAATGCTCCACGAGCAAGTGGAACCGTGCAACAAAAACTGCAGAAGGCTGCACGTACGTCCAGTGGATGTAATACGCTATTTCTTATCAGGTTCGTTATCAAGACTTCGCCAGAGCACTCGACTGGCGAAGCTTTTGTATGGAGACCACCTCTTAATAATCTTTTCAACCTGTTTCTGAGTGGGAGGCTTTTTAAAGCCATATATCATCTGAATGGCTCGCTTAAGACCAAGGTCTCCGTGTGAAAAAACATCTTCACGCCCTAAGGAAAACAGCAAAAACATTTCGGCGGTCCACCGGCCTATGCCATGCACCGTGCAAAGGGCGTTTATCACTTCCTCCTCTTCAAGGGTTTTGAGCTTCTCTAGGTCTAATACGCCGCTTTTTACCTTTTGGGCAAGGTCCTTAAGACTTTTAATTTTGGCGTACGATATGCCACACGCACGTAGTTCTTCGGCTGACAAATCAAGTATAAAATCTGGTGCCAGCGATGCGTCGGCGCTTTTGGTAACCAAGCGTGAAAAGATAGTAGCCGCGGCCTTAACCGAAAGCTGTTGCCCAATAATAGAACGACATAATCGCTCAAACAGATTCGTGGGCACTTCAAGGGCAGGTAGCTCAAACCGCCGAATATGTTCATACAAAATAGCATCTCGCTCTTTGAAGTGATCGTGGTACCGTGAGCTCATGCGCTATTGTACAATTGAAAATCATGGATGCACAAGTCAAACGTGAACTGAAACAATACTCAACTGCCGCTCGAGCAAAAGCGAATGCGTGGTATTTTAAGTCTGGTCCCGGACAATACGGTGCAGGCGACATATTTATGGGGGTTTCTGTGCCAGACCAACGCAAAGTCGCAAAGCACTATTACTCAAATATAACACTCCCCGAAGTGCTCACACTCCTTTCAGATCCCGTTCACGAATGTCGACTCACGGCGTTGTTCATGCTGGTGTATCAATTCGAAAAAACAACAGATGAACAAACACGCAAAAGAATCTTCGAGTTCTATATCAAACACCGTGCATACATAAATAACTGGGATCTTGTTGATTCGTCGGCTTCTCATATTGTGGGGGGGTATCTGCACGGAAAAGATGCGGCGCTTCTTACTAAATTGGCAGGATCAAATTCTCTATGGGATCGACGCATTGCAATGATTTCAACCCTGTATGAAATAGTAGCCGGCACACCCCATGAGGGACTGCGAATCGCAACAATACTCGTAAACGACCGTCACGACTTAATTCAAAAAGCGGTCGGATGGATGCTGCGTGAAATTGGCAAACGGTGCGGCAAAGATTATCTTATATCGTTTCTTAATACACACTATAAAACCATGCCACGGACTGCACTCCGTTATGCTATCGAACGTCTCAGTCCTGCAGAGCGCACGCATTATATGAAAAAGTGATTGCATTTGCGAATTTTTTGTTATACTACAGGAATGGAAACAGCTTCACAGGAATATGCACCGGCCAAACCGACAAAACGAACGTTTGGTAAAAAACAGGCCATAATCACGATTATAGTATTGTTACTGATCACCGCTGCAGTCATTTTTATGATGAGCCGTCAACCCGCACCCACTGAGGAATCTATTTCTCCAACCCCGACAGAGCTCCCAACCGAAGCCCCTACCCCTGAGGCAACAACATCAGCATCTCCATCCGTTGCCCCAACTAAGTCCGTCACGCCGTCGACTAAGCCTTCACCAACCAGAAGCGCCGAAGTTAAAAAGTCGACCGATATGAATATCCAAATTCAAAATGGCAGCGGCGAGGTGGGAATAGCCGGACAAGTGCGCGATTTCCTCAAGGGAAAAGGATATCAATACTTTGAGACAGCAAATGCCGATAATTACGATTACAAAGACGTCACGGTTAAGGTCAAAAGTTCACTTACCACCTATGGCAGTTCGCTCATGAAGGATCTGGGAGAAAAATACAAGCTTGCTTCAGATTCTGCGACGTTGCCAAACGATTCAGTATTTGACGCGGTTGTTATTGTAGGAAAGTAAAGCCTAATAGTGCTAGTGACTTCTTCAGCACTTCTCCGGAGCAATGGTTTGATATATAGCGCAACACCTCGGGAACATCTAGATCGTCATCCATATATGACTCAACCGTCTTCATGTCTCCAGCATTAGGTTCGTTTATCTTTTGTGCTGCGGCCGTAACCTTTTCCTCGATCGCGGCCAGCTCATCTTCCATAAACTCTCACGGATGTCGATAGTGGTGCGAGAGTAGATATTCGTGGTGGGGAAATATGAGGTCGCGTCCACCGCCATGAATATCAATCTGCTCGCCTAAATATTCGTGAATCATCGCGGTACATTCAATGTGCCACCCCGGTCGACCTTTTCCCCAAGGACTTTCCCAGTACGGCTCTGCATCGCTCTTAATCCATAATACAAAATCGAGGGGATTTTTTTTATTCGGATCTTCGGGATTATTTCCCCGGTCGCGGGATATCATAATCATCTGCTCGGTTGTAAAGCGAGAGAGTTTTCCATAATCAGCAAACGTAGCGGTGTCAAAATACACATTCCCGTTCTTCACGTATGCGTGACCGTTTTTAATTAATGATTTATTGATCTCGATAATTTTGGGGACTGCACTAGACGCCAAGATGTATTTATTAGGAGGGTTCACATTGAGTGCACTCATTTGTGCATTAAAATGGTTTATCCAGTGGTCGGCTATTTCACGCCACGTTTTCCCTGCGTCCGCTGCTTGCTTAATTACATCATCACCGTCGTTTACATCGGTCGCGTTTTGTACATAGTTCACGTTGTATGATTTGTACGTCAGATAACGGACAAGCACGTCAAACGAAACATAGGTAAATGCATGTCCTACATGAGTTGCGTTGTTGGGTGTAATGCCACAGACATACAGCGTGACGTCGTTCCCTGAGAGAGGGATTAAGTCTTTTTTAGATCGTATCGCAGTATCGTAAATTCTCATACAAGATTATACTACCTGGGATCAGATAAGCGACTATATTTTTCGTATCTGCTTCTGTGTTCCATAGAAAATCGCAAGAGTAATAAGCATTATAGACGCATTTACTCGAAGAGCATTCATAACCCCAAACCGCTCAGATAAGTAGCCTATCTCTAAGCTTCCAAAGGGAGCCATCCCTAGAAACATAAGTGAATAAATACTCATAACTCTCCCACGTATTTCATCATTTGCACGCATTTGAATCGTAGTATTCATCATCGAAAACGCGAGCAGAAGACCGAGCCCGGCAAACAATAATATACTCATACCTGCAACAAGCGTTGAAGTAAACGAGAAAACGAGTATCGCCAAGCCGAAAATAAGTGTCCCTCCTAATATAAAGTACCGAGCAGGAGTGCGCCGTGCGAGTGCTGAGACGAGCATCCCCGTGCCCCCTCATGAAACACGTCACCTGCAATAACCGGCATAATCGTAATGTACGACCATCCGAAAATAGAATTGACCGTCGCCAATAGTAACACGGGCCGTATTATATCGTCTGAAAATGCAAATCTGAGTCCCTGCTGAATCGCCCGAAGAGGATGTAAATGATTGTCGGCAATAACTTCGCGCACATTCATAAAATAAAGAGCAACTATCACGGCGATAAAACTCACGCCATTTAACATAAACGCTCCACCCACTGCGACGATGCTAATAAGTATTCCGGCGGAGGCGGGACCAATAACACGAGCGGCATTAAATATGCCTGCGCTTAAAGAAATCGCCGATGACAAATGCTTTCGCGCGACCATTTTATTCATGTACGTTTGTCGCGCTGGCATATCGATCGAGGTGAATATACCGAGTAGAAATGAAAGAACTGCAATGTGATACTGATTCACGGTACCCGTTAACGCAAGTATTCCCAAAATAAAAGCCAGAATCATTTGTCCGCTTTGAGTTACGAACAATACGCGCCGTTTATTAAATCGATCGACGATCACCCCACCAATGAGCGCAAAGAGCAAGACGGGTAGCGTTTGCAATGCCGCAATCAACCCAACCCACAGCGCTGATTTAGTTATAAGGTAAACAAGATATCCTTGTGCCACCGTCTGAAGCCAAGTACCAACAAGCGATACGAGCTGCCCAAAAAAATACAGTCTGTAGTTACGATATCTGAGCGCAGGGAATGCTCTAAAGAATGGGTCAGTCCAATGAGGGGATTCACCAACCGAAATCTCTTCGCTTTCTTGAATGAGATATGACTCTTCGGGTTTCATAATAAATTATATACGGTTTGTTAGAATTATAAGTATGAAAAAACACGCGATCTGCATATTTGCCCATCCCGACGACGAAGCATTCGGTCCAGGAGGGACTATTCATCGTCTCACCAAAACACACACTGTTTCGATTATTTGCGTAACCAACGGTGACGCCGGAGAAAATCATCATCCTACCGAGAAGGGGACCTTAGCGACCATTCGCCAAGGTGAGATCCGTTCTTCGTCGAAAATAATGGGTGTTACTGATCTGTTTTTTTTAAACTATTCAGACGGCGAGTTATGTAACAATAAATACCATGAGATTGCTGCCTCGATTCAGGCTATTCTCGATGATAAGCGCCCTGAGCTGCTACTTACCTTTGAGCATCGTGGCATTTCGGGTCATATAGACCATATCACTATCGCGATGATTGCCAGCTATCTGTACCAACGACTTTCCTATGTCCGTAAGATTATGTTCTATTGTTTAAGTGAAGCACAACGAAGCAAAAGAGGCGATGATTATTTTATTTTCTTCCCGCCAGGTTATAAGACGGAAGCAATTGATTATTCCAACGATATTAGCGATATTATCGATTTAAAAGTTGAAGCGATGAAGCAGCACTTATCGCAATCGAAGGATCTTAATCGAATTCTTGAGCGCGAGCTGAGGACGGTAGAACATTTCTACGTGTGGGAAAAACCGACTACACCCAAATCGTCAAAATAACCGTCGTTACAATAATCGTTGCCAAATAGTACCCGATATTTATAAGATAGAGTCTGAACGGCTTATCTTCGTAAAGCACTTGTGTCGCATACGTTGCTGCGACATACCCGAGCCACAACATGATCCCTAAACTAATTGCCGATCCGATATTCATAACATTAAGGAGTGTGACGATGATATTAGTTACATAAGCAGTGACGAGTGCAGAAATAAATGAGGTCGCATATATTTTTGGCATATTCCCCGATTTCATTGATCGATTAAGATCTTTCTGAGTACGACCCGTAAGCTTCATCCACGGTTTGGCGAATAACGGCCCATACCAAAGAAATCCGATAACCATATATGCGACTCCACATGCCAAAATGGCGAGCCAATTTACATGAGCATTGAACATCATAGATGTGCTTCCCCCTTCGAGATATACTAGTGGACAATTTATAATTGTGCAATATGAAGAAGTTGCATCTGGGCCATGAAAGGGTGGCTAGTCGTCACCAACTGTCAATTAGATATGCATGATGCAGTGATATAATTACTGCATGATCCGCGATAAAGTAGCCGTACTGCTACAGCAAGCTATTGCCAAAACAGGCATTGAAGATTCTGCTATTGCTCTCGCCCACCCGGCAAATCCAGAACACGGAGATTTCTCAACAAGTATCGCCCTAAAATATGCAAAGAAGAGGGGAGTTAGCCCTATGGAGCTCGCCCAGCAGATCGCCAATCACATAGAAAAAGGCACGCTCATTTCCACCATCGAAGTAATAAAACCAGGGTTTATAAACCTCCACCTTTCTCAGGAAATCCTTATTAATGAAATGAAGCATATACAGTCTGATTCCCCCTATGGTCAGGGAAAGCAGGACAAAAAGGTAGTCGTAGAATATGGCCAGCCCAATACGCATAAACTTCCCCATATTGGTCATTTATTTTCCTATGTTTACGGTGAATCGCTCTCGAGAATTTTTGCGTACCAAGGTAATACGGTAATCCGTGCCAATTATCAGGGCGATATTGGTCTTCATGTAGCCAAGTGTCTCTACGCCTATATTTCCCGTAAGCCCGAAGGAACGCTTTCATTACACGAGAAGGTTCAACTACTTCAAACGTGTTACCAGACTGGCTCAGAAGCCTATGAGAACGATGTAGATGCGCGTGAAGAAATTGATGCAATTAACAAGGCGTTATATCATGAGCAGGATGCGGATTTGATCAAGATATGGAAAGAAACGCGCTCGTGGTCGGTACAATACTACGACGAATTCCAAAAATCATTGGGTATCGTATATGACCGTTCATATTTTGAGACTGATACGTGGAAAATAGGCAAAGAGCTTGTTGAGACTAGTATAGGTACCGTATTCGAGCGCAGTCAGAACGCCGTGATATTCAGAGGCGAAGATCACGGACTACACACAAGAGTGTTTATCAATAAACACGGCAACCCCACCTATGAAGCCAAGGAGTTGGGTCTGTACGCTGCAAAAATGCGAGACCTTGCACCCTTTGACCTATCAATTACCACAACGGCTTCTGAGCAAAACGAATATTTTAAAGTTATTTTTAAAGCAGTTGAACAACTTTTTCCCCAGAATCCAGGGACCTACAAGCACTTGGGTTATGGCATGATCAACCTTACTTCGGGGAAAATGTCTTCTCGAACGGGCGAAATCGTCGGGGCAGTGCAGCTTGTTGAAATGACGACAGAGTTAATTAAAAGTGCTTTCGACATGCAAGACTCTTCGCTTGCGCTGTCTGTTGCCCATGCCGCTATTAAATATTCGTTTCTGAAATCGGATCCGTTTAAAAATATGACCTTTGATTTAGAAAAAAGTATTGCACGAGACGGGGATAGTGGCCCGTATTTACTGTATACCTATGTGAGAACACAAAGCATACTTCGCCAAGCCGCTGCTAACGAACAAATTAGCTTAAACGACGTTTACGGGGGAGTGCTGAATACTGAGGAACGCGCTATTTTACAATTACTGCATCAATTCCCTGAAGTAATAGAGACCGCAGCCCAGCAATATATGCCATCGGTGATCGCCACTTACCTATTCACTCTCGCTCAATCGTACAATCTTTTTTATCAAAAGCATCAAGTGCTCAAGGCCGACGATGCACAAAAGGCACTGCGACTGGCTATCACTTCAAGAGTAGGTATTATCCTAAAGTCAGGACTTCGCCTTTTGGGAATAGAAACGGTTGAGAAGATGTAATGGTACTTCGTTGTAGCATATAGTCCGTTGACAGCCCAGGTATAATAGACGTATGGCATTTTATATATGCACTAACTGCAATTTTGGCTCTGCCTCATTTTTAGGAAAGTGTCCTGATTGTGGAGAGTTTAATACGCTTGTTAAGGCCGACGACGATGTCGAGAAGCCGCGGCACAAAGAAGAGGTAAAGAAACTCAAGCTTACGTCGCTTTCGAAAGTACAAACGACCAGGAAAGAGCGGCGAAAAACTGGGATCGCCGAGTTCGATCGAGTACTTGGCGGCGGCATTATTCCAGGCGCGGTCATTCTCTTAACGGGCGAGCCAGGAATTGGTAAATCTACGCTTCTTCTTCAGGCGCTTAAGGACATGAAAGTTATTTATGTGTCAGGCGAAGAGTCTGCTGAGCAAATCCGAGACCGCGCTGAGCGACTGTCGGTAAACATGGAGCATTTTTACTTCTCAGACGATTTGCAGATTGAGGGCGTTATAAAGGGCGCCGAAGAAGAGAAGGACCTGATCGAACTGTTAGTTATTGACTCCATCCAGACCGTATATTCCAAGGAAGTCGAAGCAACTGCAGGCAGCGTGACTCAACTACGCGAAACTACCAACAAACTCGTAACATTTGCGAAGCGAACTAAAATGCCGATTATCATTATCGGTCATGTTACTAAAGACGGTGAGATCGCAGGCCCAAAAACACTTGAACATTTGGTAGATACCGTACTCTTGTTTGAGGGCGAAAAAGTGTCTAATCACCGGGTGCTCCGAGCAAATAAAAATCGCTTTGGATCGACCGACGAAATAGGAATTTTTGAAATGAACGAGTCGGGGCTCGCCGAGGTTAGTAATCCTCTGGCTTTCTTAGACGACCTAAACTCGCAGGAAGGAAAGTCTATTGTTGGCGTTTCAGAAGGAAAGCGTCCCCTATTTTTTGAAATCCAAACACTTGCCGTGACCACCATGCTTTCTGTCCCCCGCCGCGTAGTAAAAGGCGTTGACTACAACAAAGTACAACTCCTTCTCGCAGTGGCACGCAAATACTTAGGTCTTAAACTGGACACCTACGATGTGTATGTCAACGTGGTCGGCGGCATAGATATAAAAAGCACTGCCGCCGACCTCGGCATAATCGCTTCGCTTGTTTCATCAATCAGTGGCAAACCACTTCCTCCAAAAACGGTCTATATAGGCGAGGTCGGGTTGCTTGGAGAGATACGCCCGGTATATTTCCAGGATCGCATTATCGACGAAGCAAAACGTATGAAATTCACCAGCGTCATTTCTTCAAAAGTAATTAAGAATATTCGAGACCTCAAACGCAGCTAATTATTGACGAAGCGTATATTCCCGTCTAATCGTTGTCTTCTTTCCATTAGCCCCGGTTACCTCGATAACTAAAAAATTCTTGCCTTTTTTTAATGGGTAATCGTATACAAAGACCCCCTCTTTGTTCTGATAGATGCGATTGCCAAATATCATAATTTGCGCTTCACGCTCTGTCTTTCCAAGGATTTTAATCTTGTCAGTGCGCTTAAAAACAGTTTCTTTGGGCAGAAGAATATCGACGTTTGGCGGCGCAAAGAACAAAAAGAGTTGATATCCAAAATAAAGAACAAATACGCATATTAGGAGACCTAACCCCAGTCCCAGATATTTCTTCGTTCCCGAATCAAGTAGTTTTGAGGGAACTTTCGTCTGAAATCCGGTCACTTCTTTTTTTGCATACTCGCGTCTGAAGAACGCGAGGACCTTATCTTCAGGAAGGCGCAGTACCTTTGCATAGTTTTTTATGACACCGGTTATGTAGATCTTTGAAGAAAATAGCGTCCAGTCATCTTGCTCTATTGCCTCTAGAAATTTTCGGCGCACTTTGATGACTTTCTCGATCTCCTCAAGCGACATCTTTTGTTTTTCTCGTTCTCTTTTGAGAATTCCTCCGACAGTTAGCATAGTATTTAGTGAGATTCTGAAACCCAACTTCGCTCCGATTTTAGAGCCGACGTAAGATCAGAATGACAAATGATAGAAGAATAACCGAATTATGATTTCACCCGCTCGCCGTATGCGCC
>JACOTV010000118.1 GCA_016178125.1 Candidatus Microgenomates bacterium
AACTTTTTTGAAAGTAGGAGTAATTTTGCTTCGTCGTTTTTTTGGGTATTTGAACCCAGAAGCAATAGTTTTTTTTGGCCTTCCACCTGTTCTGCCTCGCGCGTTTTCATAAGAAAATACCCCAGTGATGCCAGAGCACCTATAACAAAGAGTATGCTGTAGACCACAATCCCACGCTTCAACCACCGAAACATTCGTTCAAGCGCATAGTAATCGTAGCGATTTTGGAGTAGATTTATACGTTTTTTCTTCATGTCAGATTGCCCCCAACGGCCGGGATGTAGTATGGCATGTCTTCGCGGTGAAGGTTGGAGATGTTGTTTTTTGTGAAGAACGACGAAATGTTTAGTGTTGCAGAGGGGATCGCTAGGTACTTGCCAACTAATACGTCGAACCCGTGGAACTTAGATGTGTTGTTAAACAAGTAAACTCCTTGGATCTGCTTCTTAAACGTTGAAGTAATAAGCGTTGTCGCATGTTGGATTTCGGTCAAAAAATCTTTTATTGCAGGCGCCAGAATGGTCTCGAGATGATAACTAGAATTTGGGGTAATACCAAATGTTTTAAGAAGCTCCTCGGCTTTTGGATGGTCGACATTTAAGTTCACCTGAATTTCTTTGATAAATAAGTTATAGCCTATTGCAAAATTGTGGCTGTATACCAAGATGTTGCGCTGAATATCAAAAAAGTATAACGATGTTGTCTGAGAACCAAAGTTAATAAATAGGTATCCTGCGTTGTTGAGTGACGCCTGGGGTTTAAAAATGGAGCTAAACAGTCGACCGGCCGCACTAATTTCGGATTCTATAACCACCGGGGCAAGGCCAGCGCGCTCGACGGTTCGCTCAATCTTCTGAATGATTTTTTTTGGTGCCGCGACAATAAGGGCCAGGTTCTTGCGTGCGTCGAGATCTTCGTACACGATTTCAATATCGATATTCGTGTCTTCAAGCGGCATGGGAATAAACTGATCAGCCTGGTATTTAACCGCCGAAAGAAGCTCTTTTTCGTTCAATTTAGGCATGTCTATGAATCGGCTGTAGGTATAGGAGTCGGGTATGACAATTGCGACATCGCGTTTATAGACGTTGTTTTTGGCCAAAAGAGCCGACAAGTTTTCGCTTTGAGTATCGATGTTTTTATCGACATCGCTTTTAAAAAAGAGCGGATCTGCCTCACCACGCCCGAGGGCATTTGCTTCAAACAGATTCCCCGTCTTGCGTACGTCGGCAAGTCTAATTTCGGTATCTGCGATGTCAAGCACGACAAAATCTTGTGCCATATAAATTCATGATAGCAGGTTTCGCTTATTGATTCCTTAGTTTTATCTTTGTGGAGTACGGAAGGGACGCTGCCGTTTCCCCGGCGACCGCCGAAACATAGTTTACCGTGTACGAGATAGTCACAATAGGAGCTGAGTATTGAGATGGCAGGTTACAGCTCATACTGAATCCGCTCACACTCACCTTTGCACTTGTTAGCGCAAGGGGCGTGGCAAGAACCGATGAATTTGAGGCTACGGCGTTCCCCGAAAGTGAGTAATAAAACGAGTTTCCCTGTCGGTCACGCAGTACCAATGGGTTTTGTGCTATGGGGGTTGACGAAGCCGACGTACACACTTTATTAAAATCGGTTGCTGGATATGCGCTGTGAAGACTTATGGCAGAATTTCGGATATTGAACTTCATAGAGTTTAAGATAAAATCGCCCTGGGTTTTAACCGTGGTGAGTGCATACACACGAGCTTCTTGCCTGATTACCGCAAACACTACTGTAAATAGCACAGGAATCATAATCGAGATTATCCCCATGACGATGAGAATTTCCATAATAGTAAACGCGCGTTTATTCCTATTCATATTTGTTGTACACAATGGTTACCGGAACACTCATCGTTCCTGCTCCTTGAACCCACGAGACGGTGACAATCGCCGTTATCTGGTAATCAGTCCCGGCATTTAATTGGCGTGACATACTCACCTCACGCTTAAAAAATCCATTTAGGGTGTAGCCTGGACACGCACCTGCGGCGGGCCAAGCAGTTAAGGGGGTTGAGTTAAAACAATAGACTGTTTGCGTACCTACTGGGAGCACGGTTTTTGGAAGAAAGGTGTTATCCCAATCATTTTCTTTTTCAGCGCCCAACCATTCGGTAATCTCCTCAGCATAGCGGGTTGCGTACAGTCGCCGCTCATTGGTTTTAAGCGTCGAAAGCGATGTTGTTGCAAGGCGCAAAACCATGATTAAAAATACGCTCAATATAGCGACAAAAATGGTGATTTCGATCAGAGAAAATCCGCGTCTCATAGGTTAACAGGAAAACTCTGCGCTTTGGGTTATTTGCCCCGCAGTCGCGACAGTCACAGAAACACATCGTGCAAGGACCGTATTTCGCAGGGTGACTGTTTGATTTGCCGCAGGTGCAATGGTTATGCTCTGATTCAGTTTGTTAAAGAGGAATGTAGTATCTGATGCCGGGGCCGAAACGGTGATCCCGGTCGGTAGTTGATAGGTTGCGGTGACAAGACTTTGGGCAGAATTACACGCAGCCTCGCAACAGAGTCGAAGGGTGTATGAGCCCGTAGTAGTTAACGCTACCTGATACCCGTTAAAGTCGGCGCATGCGGTCCCGCTATCGCCTGCGGTTGCGCTCGTTGACGCCAAAGACATTACGTCTGATAGCTTTCTTACTTCTTGATTGAGACGCCGTTTCTGAATAGTGTCGTTATAGCGGGTGATCCCAAACCCCACTGACGCCAACAAAATACTACAAACTACCATGAGTTCGATGAGGGTGAATGCGCGGCGGTTACTTTTGTCCATAGGGTCCCATGCAATAGTTACATGCCTGTGTCCCCGCGGCGGTTGAACAATCGTAGGTTACGGTGCACGTTGAGCTGCCGGGCGCTTCAAGAATCGTTCCTATGGTATAGTCAGCGCCTGAGGATAATTGGGTGTAATAATATGTCTGTGCGGTGCATTTGGGGTCACGCGGTTGCAGTGATAAATAGGTGTTTGCGCCAAATACCAATCCCCCGGTCGATGCACAGTCGAGCGAAAATGAGGCTGTTGCGGGATAAGTATTCGCTTCGCTTCGGTATAATTCGAGCGCGGCGCGTACTTGCTCAATGTCGGTCTTGCGTCGCGCGTCACGCGAGCTGATTAACGATGACCTATATGAAAAGGTAGATACCGCAGCCAATATGCCGATAATTGACACGACAACAATAAGTTCTATGAGGGTGAAACCACGTTTCATCAATTCATTGTAGCAGGTATTTTAAAGTCAACAAAGATTATTGTTGATTAGTGAATGAAGGATATGGCGTAGGTTCGGCTTCCCATCCGGCGGTGCCTATTTGATAGGTCGTCGCAGAACATCCGGTGCAGGTATAGCTTGAGCCGGTTGGATCCTTGGGAACCGTGGTCATGATAGTTGTTGCAGGGTTGGGGCAACTGATGGTCGTGTAAATTGCCGTTGCGACGCCTCCTGGGGGGGTTGGATATACTGATCCACACACCGCATAGTATTGTTCAAGCGCGTTTGCTATGGTTCGCAAATCGCCGCGGCGTCTGGTGTCGCGTGCTTTTTTCTGGGTGCCATTAAATGAAACGAGACCGACGGTTGCGATAATGGCGATAATGGCAATTACCACCAAAAGCTCAAGGAGCGTGTACCCTTTTTTATCTTTAAATCTGTGAAGCAATTTCATGATAGTACGTCACTTCTGTTTATAAATGAAAATAAGTACGCGGTCAAGTGCATATTGGGGATTGAGGTTATTTTCGCGGACGCGGCTGCGGGTAATGAGTATCTCTCTTAATATATGCGATGCGCGGGGATTTGTTGCCAGACGACTCCGTACATATTCGATCAAAAGATCAAAGGGTTCAATAGGATTCTCGTACTTGGTGACCTGGAAAACAGGATGGTTTAGTGGGGGCGTTTTGCTCTGAAACGCCTGTTCGATTCCCTCCCCTGCTGCGGGTTTTTTGCTGAGCCGCCCCGGCGCATGAATGACTTGAGATCGTGAAAGAATAGTGGGCAGTAACCGATTGGGCTGTGTTGCTTCCATGACAAATAAATCGTAAGGGTTGTGCTCTTCCAGGGTTTTGAGCAACGCGTTCTGCGCTTCAATCGATGCGGTATCGAAGCTATAAAGAATAAAAAGGCGTGGCTCTGAAGGGGCATAAACGGTGGCTTTAATAAGCTCACGAATTTGCTTTATTGAAAACTCTTTTCCCTCGGGGTCAAACCGTGTTATATATAGCTCATTAAGATGATGTTTTGAGATTTGTTCGGCGATAAGTGCTTCGGTTGCGTCACGCGACGGCGAATCAAGAATAAGGGGGATCATAGAATATTGCATTTTAGCACGGTAATTATGTATAGTGAAATGTATGAATTTTACGCCGAAGGTGCTTCTTGCCCAGCTGATCAAAAACGGCGTTATCGACCAAAAGCAAGCCGATCATTTTGAGCTTGAAAGCTTGCAAAAAAATCTCCCTATATATGAGTACTTACTTCAGTATTCTGAATTAAAGCGCAGTGACGTGCTCCAGGCTGCGGCACAACTCCTCAACATAACCGCTGTCGATCTCATTTCTATGCCGATTGAGCCCGAGGCAGTGAGTCTCATCTCGGAATCGATTGCACGCAGGTACCGAATTGTCCCCTTCAAGTATGACCAGGATACTGAGACACTCCACATTGCCACAACTGAGCCGTTTGATACGTACATGTCCGAGTTTATTTCGCGTAAGGTCGGAAAGAAAATAGTACTCGCGTTAGCAGACGGCGAAGATATTGATCGTTCACTCGAGATTGCATATGCGCAGGGTGGACTAACTCCCGAGGTGAAGGCCGCGCTTAAGGAATATGTGCCCGAGACACCTATCTTGACTGAGGATCAAAAGATAAGTGCTTCTATTATTAAGGAAGCACCGGTTGCTAAGATAGTCTCAACAATACTCGAATTCGCCGCCAAAAGCCGTGCGTCTGATATCCACATCGAGCCTGAAACAACAAAGACTCGAGTACGTTACCGAATTGATGGTTTTTTAAACGAGAAACTATCGCTTCCCATGTCTCTCCATGATGCGCTCGTATCGCGCATTAAAATCCTCTCACAGATGAAAATTGACGAACGACGAACTCCTCAGGACGGCAGATTTACGTTTAAACTAGGCCAGGAAGAAATTGATTTGCGCGTCTCTACCCTTCCCACGGTACACGGGGAAAAAGTGGTGATGAGGCTTCTTAAAAAAACGGGCGGAATACCAGGTATGCCCGATCTGGGATTGCGGGGACCAACCTATAAAGACCTAGAGCTTGCGATTACTAAGCCGTATGGGATTATCCTAGTGACAGGGCCTACAGGTTCGGGTAAAACAACAACGTTGTACTCTATGCTATCACGGCTGAATAAACCAACGGTAAACATCCTGACACTCGAGGATCCGGTCGAGTACGATCTTCCTGGTACGAACCAGGTACAGATTAATCCGCAAGCTGGACTGACCTTTGCATCAGGTCTGCGTTCGTTTTTACGCCAAGATCCCAATATTATTCTTGTCGGAGAAATCCGCGCCACCGAAACCACACAGCTTGCTATTCAGGCCGCACTTACGGGGCATCTGGTGTTTTCCACGCTTCACACCAATGACTCTGCAACGGCGATTCCGCGCCTTATCGATTTGGGAGCGGAGCCGTTTCTTATCTCAACAGTCCTCAACGGTGTTCTTGCGCAACGTATAGTGCGCCGCATCTGTGAATCATGCCGCGAGAAGTACGTTCCCGATGTTGCCGTACAGGCTAACATACGCGAGGTACTTGGCGATTTGCTTCCCCAGTTATACGTGCAGGGGGCGCCTATTGAACTCTATCGTGGACGCGGCTGCGAACAGTGTGGAGACACGGGGTACTTAGGAAGAGTGGGTATTTTTGAAATAACCATGATCTCCAACGCAATCAATAAGATGATTATCAAACAGGTAACTGCGCGTGAGATTGAAACACAGGCACGGCAAGAAGGAATGATTCTCATGAAACAAGATGGGTACTTGAAAGCGCTCGATGGATTGACGACAATTGAAGAAACACTCAGAGTATCGGAGATCTAACTATGGACATGCATCAACTGTTACAGGTAACGATTGAGCGAAACGCGTCGGATCTTCATATGGTGGCAAACACCTTTCCGGCGTTTCGTATTGATGGCGCGCTGTATCAGATGGCAACCTTTCCTCTACTAACTCCCGAGCTCATGCAGACTCTGATTCTTTCTATTCTGACCAACGAGCAAAAAGAGAATCTGATCGCAAACAAGGAAATCGATTTTGGTTACGAGATGAACGGAAGCCGCTTCCGCGCCAACGTGTATCACACGCGAAATGCCTTAAGCGCATCGTTTCGGTTTATCCCTAAAGAAATCCACACCATTGATCAACTTATGCTCCCCTCTTCGATGAATGATCTGGGCGGGTTTAACAATGGTCTTGTTTTGGTGACTGGACCAACCGGTGAGGGAAAAAGCACCACACTTGCCTCGATCATCAATAAAATCAATCAAACGACTGCGTCGCACATTATCACGATTGAGGATCCTATTGAATATGTATATCCGCACGCGAAATCAATTATCTCGCAGCGCGAGTTACACGAAGATACTCATTCTTGGAACATTGCCCTTCGATCGGTACTGCGCGAAGATCCAGACGTGGTACTTGTCGGAGAAATTCGCGATTACGAATCGGCATCACTGGTTTTGACGATTGCAGAAACCGGCCACCTTGTTTTCTCAACACTCCATACTACCTCTACCCCCGAAACGATTAATCGTATTATCGATATGTTCCCATCACACCAGCAAAATCAAGTAAAATCGCAGTTGGCCGGTGTAATGCGCGCGATCGTCGCCCAGCGGCTCCTCCCGCGCGCCGACATGCGCGGACGGGTTCCTGCGGTTGAACTTTTGTATAACACACCGGCGGTTTCGTCGATTATTCGAGAGGGAAAACCGTTTCTATTGGACAACGTGCTGCAGACCTCAGAAGGCGAAGGCTTTATCTATTTTGAACGGTATTTGGCTCAACTGCATTCTCAAGGGTACATAAGTCGCGAAACCGCAAAAACGTATTCAATACGTCCTAAGGATCTCGAAAAGTATTTAAAAACATAACTTCACTGAACCAGACATATCACTATGTTGTATCAATACCGGGCTGTTAAAGACAATGTGGTCGAAGAGCGCACTATCGAAGCCGAAAGCGAGGACGAAGTCGTTGATTATCTGCGGCGTCATGATTATTTTCTCATCCATGTGCGATCTTCTAAGGGGAATGCCTTTGGATTTCTGACACCGCTTCTTCATCGCATAACGCGTCGCGACATAGTCGACATAACACGCCAGCTGTCTATTATGATGGTCGCGGGGCTCACTATAGTTCAGGGACTCGATATTTTGAAAAAGCAGCAGCCTAAGGAGGATCTGCGTGTTGTTATTGATGACATCGAAAAACAAATTAAAGCCGGAAATACCTTTTCATTTGCGCTTCGCAGGTACCCTCAATATTTCTCAAATTTATATATTGCACTGATCAAATCGGGAGAGGCAACGGGTAAGCTCGCCGAAGTGCTGACCAAACTTTCAGATAATCTTGAGAAGGAACAAGAAGTGAAGGGTCGACTAAAAAATGCACTGATTTACCCAACGATCGTTATTATCGCCATGTTTATCGTTATGTTTATTATGATGACGTTCGTGGTCCCCAAGATGTTAGATTTGTACAAAGAATTTAACTCACAACTACCCTTTACTACACGTAGTCTTATTTTTGTATCGGGAATATTTGTGCATTACTGGCCAATAATAATAATTGGCACCGGTGTAGGCACCTATTTTCTCCTGACCTATATGCGGACAAAAAAAGGAAAACGGATGTTTGATAAAGTGATGCTCTCAATACCAAAAGTAAAAACCGTCGTTTCAATTTCGGCGTTGGTAAATAGCACTCGCACATTGTCGATCCTGATTGGTTCGGGAGTGTCGATTCTCGAGGCACTAACGATTATTGTCGAGACAACCGACAATATTTTGTACCAAGAATCATTCCGAAGAATTTATAAGGAAGTCGAAAAGGGCCGTTCGTTAGGGGCTGCGTTTTCAAACGAAACAATCTTCCCGCCAATCTTGGTGCAGATGACCGTGATCGGTGAAAATACGGGACATTTAGATGAAACGCTTATGAGAATATCGCATTATTTTGAGACCGAATCTGAACTTGCAGTTAAGGCGATGACCACGCTTATTGAACCTACTATTTTGGTAGTACTGGGCGTTGGGGTAGGGTTTATCGTATTGTCGATTATCACTCCTCTATACAATCTCACGAGTTCGTTTAAGTAGTTTGAACCAAAGATTAGTCTCTCGCAATCTCGGTAATATTTCGATCGGCAATGCGCTGTTGAAGTGCCGGATAATCGTTCAATTGGTGATCCTTCACGAATTCATCTGCGGCATGTTTTGTTTTTTCAATAAACGGCAGATCTGATAGATTCGCAATCGCCAAGTCACTAGTCCCCGATTGTCGTGTTCCGTATATTTCGCCGGTCCCGCGATGCTGCAGATCAAATTCGGCAATATCGATTCCTTTATTGTGTTCTGCAAAAAACGTAAGCCGTTTACTCGACTCCATATTAGAAAACGTCGCAAACAGGTAACAATATGATTGCTTGTGTCCGCGTCCCACGCGACCACGCAGTTGGTGCAGTTGTGCCATACCAAAGCGCTCAGCACCTTCAATCACAATTATTGTTGCATTTGGCACGTCGATTCCGACCTCGACGACCGATGTTGAAACTAAGATATCGTATTCCTTTTCTTTAAACTTGCGCATCGCTTCTTCTTTTTCGGCGGGTTTCATTTTTCCGTGTAAGAGTCCCATTTTAAAGTCGGGAAATACCGATTTTTGCAAATGCTCAAACTCCGCCATCGCGGCACGAATGGATTTCATTGATTCGACTTCTGATTCTTCGATTAAGGGGCATATGATATATACTTGGTCCCCGTTTTCTCTTATTTGTTTGGCGATCCATTCGTAGCCCGCCTGGCGTTTTGCCGTTGGCACGACATAGGACTTGATAGGCAATCGATCTTTGGGCATTTCGTCTATGACCGAAATATCGAGCTCTCCAAAAAGAGTTAATGCAACGGTCCTGGGAATTGGCGTCGCGGTCATTGAAAGAAGATGGGGATTCATACCTTTATCTTTAAGAATCGCCCGCTGACGGACGCCAAATCGGTGCTGTTCGTCAACGACAACGAGTCCTACGTTTTTAAAATTAAGTTTCTGATTAAGGAGCGC
>JACOTV010000071.1 GCA_016178125.1 Candidatus Microgenomates bacterium
CGAGCTCGCATAGTCGATGATGGTATCGGATCCTTTGGTGAGCGGTTGGGTATCGCGTCCATACACAATGTATCCGCTATACGCGTTTGTCGAAGTGGTGAGGATAGTCGTTTTTGAAGAATCGGTGTAGCTATTTGAGGGACCCAGGTTCGAAAAGGTAACTGCCGCCGAATCAACGCCAAAGGTAAGTGTTGAGTCGATTGTTGCGGCACTTGCCGTTGGTCCCCATCCCGACTCAGTGAAGTCCCCATGTTCGGCCTTTACTTTTATCTTATAGGTTTTATTTGCCAAGAGCCCCGTGATCACCGATCCGCTTGCGCCCCCCCACGAGGAATATGTTTGCCAATCTTCGGGGCCAAGAACGGTCCCGACCGTAAGATCGCTCTGTACATAGTTTGTGGTAACAAAGTTGTCATTACTGATTGCGATCGCAAATGTTGCGTCTGAGGGGTTGTTTCCGGTCGCAAGGACAAATTTTAGGCGCTCATAATTGCTGCCAGGGTTGGTGAAGGTAGGCGCCGGAGGCACGTGTGCTTGCATAGTAAATACCAGTCCATTCCCCGATGTGTAGCTCGACGAGTCAATGCTCCCGTTATCTACTTCGCCTGCGGTTCCAAAAATACTGTAGTTGGTGCTGGTGCCACTCTGGATTCCCCCGGCACCAAATCCATACTCTTCAAGCTCATAGGTAGTGCTTTGCGGTCCCGCATACGAAATTTGAATAAGAATCGCTACAAAAAATGAAGCGAGAATGGCCGATGATATGACTTTTTTCATGATATTGCACCACCTATTACACTTTTGTGTAATACGTTGACCTCCCTTTTCCAATCGGGAACAAATATCCCAGATTACTTAGTTTAGCAAGATCGCGAGCTGCGGTGATTGCCGAAATTCGATAGGTCTTTTGGATCAATTTGTTACTTATTTTAGAACCTGGCTCATCTAATGATGATAAAATGGCTTTTTGCCTTTCATTAAGGTCTAAAAGTGTATGAGAGCTATCCATATTAAAGTCCTTCGAAGAGATGTTTTTGAGGAGTTTGTTCAACTGATATTCCTCGAGGACCAAAAACTGGCGGTAGTCGTAGCCTGCTTTGTATAAAAACATCAGGGGAACAATGAAGCTGAGGAGTGCCCCTTCTTTACCGATCTCAGCATGCGAGAGGAATATGAGGTAGGCGAGTCCTGCCTGAATGAGAGGGTTATCGGGGTTGGTTTGAATGTAGCGGAGGTTGTAGTGAAGCTCCTTATCGTCGATTCTAAACTTTTCTCCGTACAGTTCGTTGTATACGTCTTGAAGCGTGCCGAGGGTGATGGCATCGTTTGTCACCAGCCAGTGATAATATACCGAATCAAGGGTTTTCTTGAACCTAAGCATCTCTTTCTGAATGCTGGTGACATGGGTGAGCGAGTGAGGCTGGAGAAGGTCTTCGATGGTTTTCTTGTCACGCATCGTACCTTTTAAGAGGAACGAATAGTGGATACGATCAACGAGTGCCTTCCACCGAAAGAACGAAGAATCCTTCAGTGATAGCGGGGTAAGCAGCAATGTTCGCCGTAAATCTTCGGTTTTCTCGATTTGTTCGAGTAAATAGGGGGTTTTTGTATATGAAAACGCCTTCATAGCCTGTACTTAAAAACATATCGTAATCGTATCATAATGTCAAGTCCGGGGCAAAAATGAAGCTGTTTTATATGTCGTGGCTAAATGATGTGATTAAGATATGATTGGCAAAACCATTATATGTATATTGACAGGCTGGAATTGGGGGTGATATATTGATGATGTGATTAAGAATGGAAAGAAAGATTGATATGACGGCAAATAGAACCTACTTCACCCCTATAAGACTCTTTGTCTTTGTTCTTCTCATGATTTTGCTATGGATGCTCCTGGTTCCTCATGCAAAAGCCGCCGCCGGCATTCGGCGGACCGTAAATTTTCAGGGAAAGCTGGTAAACAAGGCAGATGGCACAAACATTACCGACGGCAGCTACAGCTTCACATTTAAATTTTACGACGCGTCATCTGGCGGCACTCAGCTTCCCTCAGGCGCTGCGTGGTCTGAAACGCAAACGCTTACCGTGACAAACGGTATTTTCCGCGCAGAACTGGGTTCATCGACGGTAATTCCGACGACGATGGACTTTAACGCCGACAATATTTACCTCGACATAACCTTCAACGGAGAAACATTTGGTTCACGCGTGCGTATGACCGCGGTGCCCTATGCCTTTAATGCCGAAAAGGTTGGGGGACTGACCGTAACCAGCACAACCGGCACCCTGACCATACCCAATGGCAAGACTATATCGTTTGCTGATGCCTTCACCACGTCGGGCGCCAATCCGTTAACGTTGACAACGACCGGTACGACTAACGCAACACTTCCCACGGGAACAATTACGCTCGTAGACTTGGCTTCAACTCAGACGCTCACGAGTAAGAGCATAGGATCAACGGGATTAACCTTTTCTGGTGCGACAACAGACATAACAACGGGTACCAATGAAGATTTCAATATCGTAGCTAACGGAACGGGAAAAGTCGGGATAGGGACCACCAGTCCCGCTTCATTTTTCGATGTTAACGGCAAACTGAACGTTCTTTCGGGGGGAAATGTAGGAATCGGAACAACCGCTCCAACCGTTGCACTTGAAGTAAGAGGAAGCATTTTGGTTAGTGGTACCGCAACCCTCAATGGGAACACCACCATTGGAGATGCAAACACCGACACCTTGACGATCAATGCAGGAACATCGGGAACAGGTATTACTCTTGCTGATTCATCATTTGCAAACTGTACCTTGAAAACGGTATCAAACGTAGTAACCTGCGGTACTTCGGGAACGTTTACTTCGTTCACCGCAGCCGGAGACACGGGTTCTAATCAATCCATAACCGATGGAAACACCCTAACGATCGCAGGCGGAACAAACGGTATTGACACCGTTGGAACTGCAACCGATATCGTCACCCTCAATCTCGATACCACCGAGATTGGTGATGCGACCTTTGGTAGTGGTTCAGGGTTTACCTGGACGTTTGACTCAACTGGCGGAACCGATACGACAATCGCCTTCGGAAACAATCAACAGATATTCACCGCAGGCACCGCATCCTTCTCCAACAGACTAGGTATCGGAACAACTGCACCAACCACCGCACTTGATGTGGTAGGTACCTTCAAGCTCTCAGGTTCAGCAACGCTTTCGGCATATACAGGCAATGGGTACATAAAAACAACCGGTGGAACCGGAACCCTCTCAGTCGGAACGACGATTCCTTCGTCAGATGTATCAGGAACATTGTTTACCGCAGCGGGAGACAGTGGAAGTGGTGCGATTGTACAAGGAAATACCCTTAGCATTCTTGCAACGGGTAATGGTATCGACACTTCAGAAAGCGGCACGACCGTAACCTTGACTCTTGATACTACTGAGATCGGTAGCACAACCTTTGGTTCAGGAAGTGCCATGACCTGGACCTTCGACTCAACCGGTGGAACTGATCCAACCGTCGCGTTTGGATCAAACTCTGTTGCATTTACTGCTGGCACCTCGACATTCTCAGGTAATGTGGGAATTGGGACGACAGCACCCACCGCTTTGTTAGATGTCAAGGTTGATGCAAATAAATATATTCAGCTTCTGGCAGATACGAATAATCCAAGTATCACGATTCAAACCAATAACGGTCAGCCATCTATCGCGATTAACAAAGGTGACGGCACCAACTATTCGTTCATGAACCTCTCAAACGGCTTGAACTTCAAAGTTGCGGGTTCCACTAAATTACTCCTTGACACTGCAGGCAACTTTGGCATCGGAACAACCAGCCCCACTTCACTTCTCTCAGTCGGTGCAACTTCACAGTTCCAGGTAAACAGTAGCGGTGCAATCGCTGCCGCTACCGGTATATCGTCAAGCGGAACGATCGCCTTTAGTGGTCTTTCATCAAACGGATACGTAAAGACAACCGGTGGAACGGGAACGCTTTCAGTTGGAACCACGATTCCTTCAACTGACGTATCCGGAACCCTCTTCACCGCAGCGGGTGACTCAGGAAGTGGTGCAATCGTTCAAGGAAATACCCTCAGCATCTTGGCAACCGGTAATGGAATCGATACCTCAGAAAGTGGAACAACCGTGACACTTACCCTCGATACCACCGAGATTGGAACAACAACATTTGGTTCAGGGAGTGCCATGACCTGGACATTTGATTCAACCTCCGGAACTGATACCTCGATCGCGTTTGGAAACAATCAACAGATATTTACGGCAGGAACTGCGTCGTTCTCAAATCGTTTGGGAATTGGAACCACCGCCCCAACCACCGCACTTGATGTTAACGGAGGAATCTTGGTAAGCGGTTCAGCAACCTTGAATGGTAATACTGCGATTGGGGACGCAAATACTGATACCTTGACCATCAATGCAGGAACCTCGGGAAATCAAATCAATCAATAACCGATGGAAATACCCTAACGATCGCAGGAGGAACAAACGGAATCGACACCGTGGGAACTGCAACCGACATCGTAACCTTGAACTTAGATACGACCGAGATCGCTGACACAACCTTTGGTAGCGGTTCAGGATTTACCTGGACCTTTGATTCAACCGGTGGAACCGATCCAACCGCTATTTTTGGCTCAAACCAGATCCAGTTCACCGCTGGAACAGCAAGCTTCTCGACCGCCCTTGGTATCGGAACTACAGCCCCTGTGTCTGCACTCCATGTGATGGGTGATAGCACCATTTCGTTTGGAAGTGCTTTGGCCGGAAAATACGGCAATATAACCGGCTCGGGAAACTCGCTGACTTTCAGTAACCGCGCGGGAAGCTTTAATTTCACTGATTCGCTTAGTGGACTCAACGCAGTACAAATCGATTCTTCTCCAGGAAACGACATGTACATGGGACCTTCCACATATAGTTCGGCCTCTAGTCTAACGGGGAGAATAAATGGATCAGGTGGATCGGGAACTAATATTGCAGGCGCTGCATTGTATATTGCTGGAGGCAAGGGAACTGGAAATGCCGCAGGAGGAGCTATTCAATTGCAAACGGCCGATGCAGGGGCATCTGGAA
>JACOTV010000099.1 GCA_016178125.1 Candidatus Microgenomates bacterium
TATAGGTACACCGCTTGGATGTTCAGGTTGACTGAGATTAAAGGCAAGTTGTTCAGTGGGCATTTTGGTTATTGTATTGGCGCAACTTCTAATGATGTGGCTTTTTTTAGAACCTCTTTTTCCTGATTTCGATAAAAAAGAGCGAGTTTTCGTTGTACCACTGGCGTGTGCAGCGCCACGATTTTAGCGGCAAGTAGTGCCGCATTTTTTGCACCGTTTATGGCGACCGTTGCAACGGGAATCCCCGGCGGCATCTGAACTATCGAATACAGAGAATCAATACCGTTCATTGTCTTTGATTGTATGGGGACCCCGACTACCGGTAGTTGAGTAAGCGCGGCGGTCATACCGGGTAAGTGCGCCGCGCCGCCTGCTCCTGCGATTATTACCTGTAATCCACGTCGCGCCGCTGATTTGGCGTATTCATACATTCTATTGGGGGTGCGGTGTGCAGAGACGATCGATACCTCAAATGGAATACTGAGTGCCGTTAGTTGCTCGACCGCTTGTTGCATAACCGGCAAATCTGAATCAGATCCCATGATTATCCCGACGATTGGTTTCATATAGAAAGTATTTTTCGAGCTTTAACTGCCTTATTATACGCGTCTTTCATTGTTTTGCCCGTCGCGGTGATGTGACCCATTTTGCGCTCAGGCTTTGTTTCGGATTTCCCATATATGTGTACATGAACATCTGGGAGCTCGAGGGCTTTTTCAAGTTTGCGTACATCGACCGCTCCCTTCCTATCCCCCAAAATGTTGATCATTACCGCGGCCTTAACGCGCATGTCTGTTTTGCCAAGCGGCAATCCCGTGATTGCGCGGATGTGTTGCTCAAATTGCGAAGTAACCGATCCTTCAATAGTAAAATGGCCGCTGTTATGTACCCGTGGCGCGATTTCGTTCACGAGTATTTGTTTGTCTTGAGTCAAAAACATTTCGATGGCAAATACTCCGGCGCCTTCTAATCGTTTCATGACCTGAGTCGCAAGCGCAATTGATTTCTTTTGTAACGCTGGTGAGATTTCGGCGGGTGCCTTAACGATATGACAGATATTATTTTGATGAATGGTTTCGACGACCGGATAATACACAATGTTTCCTCGGGTGTCACGAGCGGCAATTACCGCAAGCTCACGAATGAACGGAACGAATCGTTCGATGTAGAGAGATCCTGAAACAAGTTCAGGATGACGGGTTGATACTGCTAGGGATGACGGTGACTTAGTTCTCGATGACAAGGAAGTGAACGCGCGGGGTATATCGAGTTTTGTTTTGATCGTTGCATTCCCTCGTCCATCGAACGCGTCGCGCTTTGCCTTAAGAACAAGCGGAAATCCCCAGTCTTTTCCCGCTTTTAAAATATCCTCAGACGTATCGATTGCGCGGTAGTCGGCCGTTGGTATCTTATGTTTTTTGAGAAACTGCTTTTGTTCATATTTGTTTTTTATCATCTCGACCGTCTTTGGGGCAGGGTTAACGCGGACACCGCGGTCAGCCAAACTCTGTAGAGTCGATGTGTCGATATGTTCGATTTCGACCGTCAGAAAGTCAGAGACCTGTGCCAGTTTTTTTGTTGCCTCGGCGTCGCTATATCCACCTATAATTTGTTCATCCACTACATGCGACGCCGGGGACTTGGGCGTTGGATCGGTAACGGTCACATGAAATCCCATTTGTTTTGCAGCGATGCCTAACATGCGTCCGAGCTGTCCGCCACCGATTATGCCTATACGATTTTTCATTTGATATTTTTAAGGAGTTTTGCCAACTTGCGTGCACGTTGCGGCGCGTCTCCTATATGGTGTCGCACATCGAACGTTTCTTCTATTTGTCCATCGGTTAAAAACTGTCCGATTATAGAATCAGTTAGTAGTAATTGCTTCATCGGATTTGGCTCACCTCGTGAAACCGCATCCCACGATTTGAGCGCGAGGGACTTAAGAAGATCATGCATCTCGTGCCGGTCGGCTCCGATTTTTACCGTTTTCATAAGTATGCTTTCTGATGCAGTAAATGGTGCGTATTTTTCGAGATTCGCGGCAATTTTGTGTTCGTTAATGATCATCCCATTGAGTATTCGCATTGCTGTGTTCACAATTTCGTCGGTGGCAATAAATGCTTCGGGAATTATGGTTCGACGATTTGCCGAGTCATCGAGGGTCCGCTCAAGGTAAGAGTGCATTGCATTTTCGTGGGCGATGTTGGGTAGGTGTGTTACATACCGGGCAAGCGAACATATTTTTTCCGAATGACGAGGATTTTTCTTAAACGGCATCGCCGAAGAACCAACCTGTTTTTTGCCAAACGGCTCACTCCATTCTCCGTACTGTGGCGACTGAAGAATACGCAGATCGGCGGCATACTTTGCCAACGAACCGCAGATCGAAGATAATACCGTCAGGACAACATAATCTTGTTTTCGATCATAGGTCTGAGAGCTAATGAGCGCGGGGCGTAACCCTATGTTTTGCATAACTTCATGTTCAAGTTCTTGTGGACTCATAGAGGTATCACTGAGCAAAGAAGCGTAACTGGCCGATGTGCCAACTGCGCCTTTAAGGCCCTTGCCATGCAGGTTCTGCAAAACGTAATCAAGCTGCGACAGATCGTTCATCAATGATTGTGCGTAAAACGCTAATCGATACCCCACCGTCGTGGGCTCTGCCGGCTGTAAGTGGGTAAACCCAATGCATGCAACTGCCGCGTACCGGTCGATACGTTGTCCGCATTCCCTAAGGAGGGCAATAAGTTTAGGGCGAATCAACAGGAGCCCTTCCTTAATCTGAAGAACCTGAGTGTTGTCGACGATGTCCATGCTTGTTGCACCTGCGTGGATCTTTCCGCCGCCTACTTTTGCCTTCTCAGCAAATTCGCGGATTGCGGCCATTACGTCGTGATCGGTATCTTTTTCGATTTCAAGAATGCGCTTTATGTCGATTGCTGCATGATGTTTTTCAAGATCTTTAAGCTCCTTTCGACTAACAACACCTGCCTTACATTGGGCGCGCGCCAGAGCTACCCATATTCGCCGCCAGAGTTCATACTTATGATGCTCACTAAAGATAGTGCGCATTTCTTTAGATCCGTAGCGCCATGAGAATGGAGATTGGTAGTTGGTATGGTCCATAATTAGTGCCAGAATGCGCGCCGTCCGGTGCACACCATCGGTATGCCGGCGCGGTCTGCGGCGTCAATTGATTGTTGATCGTTGACCGATCCACCTTGTTGTACAATGGCCGCGATTCCGTGTTTAACCGCCAAATCGACGTTGTCGGGAAACGGGAAAAAGCTGTCACTTACCAAAATTGCGCCTTTTGCGTGGTTCCCGGCTTGTTCAAGGGCGATTCGTGCCGAGCGAACACGCGAAGTCTGGCCCGATCCAATACCGCGAGTCATAGGAAGCGATTTGTCGATTATCAGAATAGTGTTCGAGCGGATTTTTGTAGCAAATTTCCATCCGATACGCATTTGCCTGAGCTGGATTGTAGTTGGCTTTTTCTTCGTTACTATTTTCCATTCTGAAAATGATGCGTCTATGTGGAGGTCCGCGGTCTGAAGAACAAAACCGCCATCGATCGATTTTATGTTCCACGGATCTTCAAGTTTGGGCAGGAGGCCGAATGTATATATACCCATTGTTTTCCGAACCGACTGGAGAAAGGCGAGAGCGTCTTGGGCTATACTTGGCGCCGCGATTATGTCGATATTTCCGCGGCGCGCGTCTTTGAACGCACCAATAACTCTTGCCGCTTTTATATCCATTGGTTTGTTTAATACGATTATGCCGCCGAAGGCACTTTCGGGGTCGGCGTCTATAGCCCGAGAGAGGGCCTGGTGTGGGGTGGCTCCGAGCGCAATCGCCGACGGACTATTATGTTTTATTACGACGGCCGCCGGTTCTCTAAAAATGCGCACGGATGCAATCCCCGCGTTTATATCGGTGAGGTTAATAAGCGAGAGATCCCTTCCCCATCGCTTCCTAAGCGAGCCAAAGGGTGTTTTGACGTTTGGCTCCAGATACACTGCGGCTTTTTGGTGAGGGTTCTCACCGTATCGTAGCTCCATCGATTTCCTGCCCGCAATGGTGAGTTCTTGAGGAAATAGGTCGCTACTCTGGCTGGTGAAATATGCAGCTACCTGACTATCGTAAAACGATAAATGAGAAAACGCCTTTGTCTGCAATGTTGGAATCAGTTGAGTCTTCTTTTTTGCAGAAAGCTCTGCAATAATCGCAGGGTAGTCAGCTGGGTCAGTTGCCACATACAACCCATTCTGTGCTGCCGCACGAAGCATGGTTGGGCCGCCGACATCGATATTCTCAATAATCGCGCGGTGTGATGCGTCTTTTTTTGCGACTGTTTGTTCAAAAGGGTATAGATTGCATGCGACAATATCTATTTGGGGTATCGCCAGTTTCTTTGCTTCTTTTAGATGGCTTTCTTTTCGGCGATCATACAGTAATGCGCTCTCAATTTGAAAACTGATTGTTTTCATGCGTCCGTCAAAGCTTTCAGGGTTCCCGGTAATTTTCTGAATAGGAGTATAGGGA
>JACOTV010000100.1 GCA_016178125.1 Candidatus Microgenomates bacterium
TGGACGAGAAATACAGACCCTCGGCCTCGTCCCCCCTGAGCCAGGAAAGGATATCCATTTAGCGCTCGACATGAATCTTCAGAAACGTGCCTCCGACATGATCGAGGCCACCGCGAGTGCACGGGCTGCGGTCATTGCGACTCGACCAAAAACGGGCGAACTGTTGGTGATGGCTTCGACACCCAGTTATGACCCCCAGGCCTTTGAAGATCATGACCAGGCAAAAATGTATGAATACCTTACTTCAACAACCCACCCACTATTTAACCGTGCAACCGAAGGCACATACCCACCAGGCTCTATTTTTAAACTTATCGTTGCAACAGGCGCCTTAGAAGACAAGAAGATTGACGAAAATACGATTGTTGTAGATACTGGTCAGACCAAAGTCGGCCCCGCCGTGTACAATAACTGGTTTTATACGGATTATGGAAAAACAGAGGGCGATGTGAATCTCATCAAGGCATTGCAACGCTCAAATGACACCTATTTTTATAAAGTTGGTGAAAAATTAGGCGAAGGTCGAATAAAACATTGGAGTGAAGAATTTGGACTTGGCCAGAAGGTTCCCTTTCCACTTGACCAGGCAGAAGGTACGATTCCTTCACCGTTTTGGAAACAGGAGCGCTTGGGCGAAGATTGGTTCACCGGTGACACCTACAACTTCTCAATCGGCCAGGGGTATGCGCTTGCAACCCCCCTTCAGATGCACCAAGTTGCGGCGGTATTTGCGAATAACGGTACGGTATGTGACCCGCAACTGTTGAAAAATGCCTATCCGCTGTGCCACCCCATGAAGATCGCCAAACACACCGTTGAGCTCGTCAGAAAAGGCATGCACCAAGCATGTGAAACCGGCGGAACCGCGTGGCCCCTTTTTGATTTTTCAGTCGATGGAAAGCGGATTCAGTTGGGGTGTAAAACCGGAACCGCAGAATCGCAAGATAGCACCACCAAACCACACGCATGGTTCACCGTATTTGCGCCCTTTGACGACCCGCAGATTCAGGTTACCGTGATGGTCGAAAACGCGGGGCAGGGGTCGTCGATTGCCGCGCCTATTGCGAAAGAGATTCTCACAACCTACTTTACTCAGAATAAGTAATGCCCTGGCAGAATGATATAATTAAAAACTTAGCCCGGATAGTTCAGTGGTAAAACAGGCCCTTGGTAAGGGCCAGGCAGGGGTCCGATTCCCCTTCCGGGCTCACGACGCATGATCAATATAGGTGACGACTTGACCGTTGGGGGTTTCGTACTGGTACGTCTTCTCAGTAATCTTCACAAACATATCGACCGGAAATTTGCCGTATCCACCGGGGGCATCTATTACATATTCAGGTATGCATACGCCCGATATTCGTTGGCGTAGTTGACGGTATATATCTTTTCCCCGCTCGACCGATATGCGAAAATGATGGGTTCCGGCTGCTGGATCCAAATGGTGAAGATAGTACGGCTTTATGCTTATTTCAACGAGGCCACGAAGAAGTGTTTCGAGATTCTCTACAGAGTCATTTACGCCTTTTAAGAGCACAGTTTGTGAAAGAAGCATGGCGCCGGATTTTTGCAAATCGGCGACAGCACGGCAAAAATCCGGCGTGATCTCCCGAACATGATTTATATGCAAAACTACGATGTATTGACCTGCATTTTCAAGAACAGTTGTGAGCTTTTCATCGACTCGCGCAGGGTATACGACCGGAGTGCGAGTGTGGAATCGAATCATTTTTACATGGGGAATTTCCTTAAGTTTTTTTAGCACCAATTCCATGAAATGGTCGGTAAACGTAAAGGGATCGCCGCCTGACAAAATAACCTCCCATAATTCTTCGTGATCGCGAATATATTGAATACTTTTTTCAAAGTCGGCACGGTTGTCTTCGAGAAGATTTTTACGGAAACAAAACCGGCAGTGTACTGCGCATACATTCGTGAGCATTAACAAACAGCGGTCCCGGTGGCGATGCACTATACCCGGGACCGCGGTATGGGGGCGATCCCCAATCGGGTCTTCCATCTCATATTGTTTTACCTCTTTCTCGAGATTACTCGTCACGACCATTCTGGCCAATGGGTCATCGGGATCATTCCAATCGATAAGATCTACATAGTACTTGGGAATGAGAGATTCATGCTTGTATTATACCTTTATGAGGTATTACGCCGAATATTGTGATGACTGCGCAAACACACTTTAGAGACTATAATTGTCTTAGTCTATGAAAAACTACTTCCTCGGCGCGGGAATAATAATTGTTATCGTGATCGTCGTAGTACTTTATAAAACTCCTATCGTTAAGCCAGCGCAAAAAAATACCATAGTGCGTAGCGCCAAAACCACCAACGCTGAATGGAAACAAATTCTTTCTCCCCTTGAGTACCACATTCTCCGTGAGAGTGGCACCGAAATCCCCTTCACCGGCGCCCTGCTTCACGAAAAGCGAAAAGGCACCTATGTGACCGCCGATTGTGGTGATCCGGTATTTTTCTCGGAGCAAAAGTATGATTCAAAAACAGGATGGCCGAGCTTTTGGGCACCGATCAAATCCGACTCGGTCGTTATTAAAGAAGATACCAGTTTATGTATTAAACGATTCGAGGTGCTC
>JACOTV010000105.1 GCA_016178125.1 Candidatus Microgenomates bacterium
TGACGGGTAATAAATTCGGTACTTGCCATGGTTAGTCTCCCCATAAGCGTGAGAAGCGATGCTGTCAGATTTGTTTGCGGCCTGATGTCGGGGTCCTCAAACGTGGGCTGAGCATACTCAGTTATCATGGGACGCGCGGGCAGTCCGTCGTGCAAAAACGCCATCGAAAGGTTTACGATGGTCTTTCCTTCATAGGAGACTACGCACTTGCCCGACGAAGTGAATGTGCCAATTACGGTCGCCTCGACGCCTCGCTTTTGCATGAGTCGTTGAAACGCCACCCATTTATTTTTGGGAACAGCAAGTGTCATACGTTCCTGGGATTCACTAATCCATATTTGCCATGGCGCAAGGCCAGGGTACTTAACCGGAACCGTTTCAAGACGCACCCGGCACCCGCCGCTTTCTTTTGCCATTTCGGCAACGGAACAACTAATGCCGCCTGCGCCGTTGTCGGTGATGCTCGTAAACAAACGCAAATCACGGGCTTCCTTAACGATCGCATCACTGAGTTTTTTTTGGGTAATCGGATCTCCTATCTGTACGGCAGTTGCGGGGCTTCCGGAATCCAACGCTTCCGAGGAAAACGTTGCCCCGTGAATACCGTCGAGCCCTACCCGGCCACCTACAACCACGATGTAATCCCCCGGCCTTGCTTTTTTAACATGTGATTTACGGCCCGTTATAGTGCGTGGTATGAGCCCGATCGTGCCAACAAATATGAGAGGCTTCCCCTTGTAGCGATTGTCAAAATAGGTAAATCCATTTACTGTTGGAATGCCTGACTGGTTCCCCCCGGCGTTCACCCCCGCAATCACGCCATCCATAATTTGCCGAGGCGAAAGCATCTGTTGCGTTTTGCGAGGACCTTTAAACAATGGCTTCGTGTCACGGGGATCGGCAAAACAATAGCCATATACATTGGCAATAGGTTTTGCGCCAAGGCCAAATCCAAGGGCATCACGATTGACCCCTACAATGCCGGTAATAGCACCTCCAAAAGGGTCAAGCGCCGATGGACTGTTGTGGGTTTCGACTTTATGCGTCACCAAGTAATCATCGTCAAATGCGATTGCTCCCGAATTATCGGTAAAAACGCTCACACAAATATCGTTTTTTGCTTTTTTTCTGATTTTGTCGGTTGCCCCTTTGATATACGTTTTAAAGAGACCGTTTTTAACTTCGTCGATGGGATCGGCGAATATCGTATGTTTGCAATGCTCCGACCATGTTTGGGCGATTGATTCAAGCTCTATGTCAGTAGGCATGCGCTTGAGTTTTTTAAAATACGCCTGAATCGTTTTCATATACTGCAAATTCAGCGCCAAGGGCCCGCGTCGCGTACCGTCGCGGTTTTTGATACCCTGCTTTCCGATTGCAATAAGCTCATCGTCGCGTACATTCAGATTCACGTGGTCTGCGCGGCCTTTGGAAGTAAGTTTGACTGTGGGAATGACTACCGCTATGCTACCATGGTTTTTATAATCCTTTTCAGAAATTACGGTTGAACGTTTAATCAAGGGATTTGCAAGGTGGGTTCCGATTGCAGCCGCCTCTTTTGCAGTGAGACTGCCCTTTATATAGAGAACTTGCGATGAATAGAGGTTTTCGGTTCCCGTAAACGGCGCTTTAAGCCGCTCCGCAATGAGTTCCTTTACGGTCGCGGCCACGTTGTCGGTAACCCCCGGCAAAAACCCGATCTCCACAGCAAACGTGAAAGGAGTATCTATTTGAGTAATTGCCTGTTGAAAAACCGGATTAACCAGAAGCGCAGTAATTTCGTTCACCTGAGTCGGTGTCAGTCTTTTGTCGATAGTATAACTATCGGTCAGTCGAAGGGAGTCGATAGAATAGCCTAAATCGCGGAGCGTTTTTATGAGCTGCGTCGCACGGGTATCGGGAACCGTCGGTATTATTTGTATTTGTACCGCCACTCTAAGAGTTAAAAATAATTGAGCACATTATTGCATGTACTATAGCCGGCGTCAAGTTTACTCAGGAAGTAAGCGATAGGGCAGCGTCGACTGTGTTGTCTATGAGAAACAAGGGAGTCATGGGGCCGATTCCTCCGGGCGTGGTTGTGTAGTACTGAAGGCGCTCTTGAATATCGGATTCGGCAAAGTCTGGACGTATTTTTCCGTTTTCAAAATGTACACCAAAATCAATAAGTATTCCCTGTTCAGGAAGAAGCGTGGGGTCAACGGGATTACGCATGCCTACAGCCGAGACAACAATCGATGCATACTTGAGACACTTTGCCTTTTCCTCGGGGGTGGTTTTGGAATCAATGACATGCACGGTGCTTATACCATCTTTTTTAAGGCCTTCAATGACCGGCTCTCCCCCCGTTTTTCCTTTGCCGATTACGACGAACGTTTTACTGGGGAGAATTTCGGGAAAATCCTTTTGATATATATGTTCTAAAATTTGCAGCACTCCACGGTATACAGGCGGTTTGTGCGGTGAGGCAGGGAGGAATCCGTCGACGTCTTTTGCGGGATCAACAAGGTATTCTATTGCGTCGTTTACGTTTGGGTGGCTGGGCTTCTGGAATATAATGCCATGTATATGCGGATCTGCATTCATCTTCTTCACTTCTGTGGCAAGGGCGGCAGGATCATCTAACACGGTTTGGGCGAATTCGACGACGCGCACTTGGACGCCTAATTCTGCGCCCCGCTTCACCTTTTGGGATATGTATGTATTCACGTCGTCGGCGTTTTTACTTTTTACAATGCACAGAACAGGAACGACATGTTTTGCCTTTAGCACATCTACTTTATTGATGATCCGCTCGCCAATGAGTGGGAGAAATTGTTTACCAA